>NZ_CDWTMO010000011.1:0-48321 GCF_977946435.1 Frankia sp. CgKIO3
CCCGCCGCCGATCGCGCCGTCGAACGTCGGTCATTCCCCCCCGGAACCGCTGCCGGGCGCGCCGGCCTCGAACGAACCCGCCGCGGCCGCCACGGCCGAATCGACCGTGATCCCGACGATCGAGTCCCGCCTCGCCCCGCCGAACCGTGAACCGGTGGAGCCGCCGGTTGATCAGACCTATGGTCAGCACCCCCCGGAGCCCCCGCGCACTGCTCCCCGGCCGACCTACCCGCCTCGCCGGCCGGTGCGGCCGGTGGCCGACGACGACGAGCTGGACGTGCCGGACTTCCTCAAGTAGCCGGTGCCAGGCAGACTTCCGGCATGCCGGTTCTCGTCACCTCGCGCTCGGGTGGGGTCAGCGACCCGCCGTTCGAGGGACTCAATCTGGGCGACCACGTCGGGGATGCCGACGAGGCCGTCGCCGTCAACCGACGCCGGCTCGTCGACCGGTTGCGGATGCCGGTCCAGTACATGCGGCAGGTGCATGGGAGGCAGGTCGCCGTGTTGCGCCGGCACGGGCCGCCTCCGCAGGCGGACGCGCTGGTGACCGATGTCCCCGGCCTCGCGCTCGCCGTGATGGTCGCCGACTGCGCACCGGTGCTGTTCGAGGCCCCCGCGGTGGTGGGAGTGGCGCACGCCGGCCGGGTTGGGATGGCCAATGGCGTGATACATGCCACTCTCGGGGCCCTCGAGCGGCTCGGCGCCGCCCGGGACGAGCTCCGTGTCACCATCGGTCCATGTATCTGTGCCGGCTGTTACGAGGTGTCGGAGGATCTTCGTTGCGAGGTGGAGACCCAGGTGCCGGGGAGTGCGGCCACCACCCGCGTCGGCACCGCGGCGATCGATCTGCGTGCCGGTATCCGTTGTCAACTCGCCGTCGCCGGTATGACTGATATAACAATTTCTGCTCGATGTACCACCGAGGATCCGGAGCTCTACTCCTACCGCCGGGAGGGTCGGACGGGACGCTTCGCCGGTCTGGCCTGGTTCCGGCCGACGCCATGATCCACCGGCCCGGCCCGATCGAGCTCGATCCGGCACGCCTGGACCGGTTGACGCAGCGGCTGGCCGAGGTTCGGGCTCGGATCGCGGGGGCGGCCCGGGCCGCGGGCCGTGATCCGGACCACCTCACCCTCATTGCGGTCAGTAAAACCTACCCACCCCAGGATGTTGTGATGATGCACACGCTCGGGGTGCGGCACTTCGCCGAGAACCGGGAGCAGGAGGCCGGGCCGAAGGTGGGTTTCGTCACCCGGCTGATCGGCGGGGAACGGAACGTCCCGACCAAGGGGACCGGTGACGGCCCGTCCTCCGGTTCCGACGATCCGATCTGGCATTTCGTGGGACAACTGCAGCGCAACAAGGCCAGATCCGTTCTTCGTTGGGCGGATTGGGTGCAGTCGGTGGATCGGGTGAGCCTGGTGCCGGTGCTCTCCCGACTGGCGATGGAACGCGGCCGCCCGCTGTCGGTCTGTCTCCAGGTCTCGTTGGACTTCCCTGGTGCTTCCGATGGGAAGATCGGTGCGTCGATCGCCGGCTCGAGGCGCGGAGGGGTCGATCCGGCCGGCCTTTCCGTCCTGGCCGATCTTGTTGAGGAGGCGCCGGGACTGGCTCTGCGAGGCGTGATGGCTGTCGCCCTCCGGGGAGGGAAGCCACGACCTGCATTCGCGCGACTGCGTGAGATGGCGGAACGCCTGAAGGTGGGGCATCCCCAGGCCACCGTCATCAGCGCCGGCATGTCGGGAGATCTTGAGGACGCGGTGGTCGAAGGCGCGACACACCTTCGGATCGGCACCGCTTTGTTCGGTGAACGGCCTGGTGTCCCTTAGAGTCGCGCCCATGGGGCTCGGGCGCAGGGCGATGGTCTACCTCGGTCTGGCCGAGGAGGATGAGGACTATCTCGACGACGACTATGACGACGGTCGTGACGATCGGCGTGCTATGCACGAACCGGTTCCGATGGACCGTACGGTCCATCGGATAGACGCACGTGAGGAGCCGGTCGCCATGCCGCGACGTCCACCGGTCGAACCGTTGCGTCCCGCCGGTCCCGTGCCGATGCGCAGGGTGGCCGCGGTGGAGGAGCCGCACCCCTACCGGATCACCACGCTTCAGCCACGCAGCTACAATGAGGCGCGTCAGATCGGCGAGGAGTTCAGGGACGGGACACCCGTTATCATGAACCTCACTGACATGGACGATGCCGACGCCAAGCGGCTGGTCGACTTCGCCGCGGGTCTGATCTTCGGCCTGCGGGGCGACCTCGAGAAGGTGACCAACAAGGTCTTCCTGCTCTCGCCGCACAATGTCGAGGTCACCGAGACGGACAAGCGACGCATCCGCGAGGGTGGGTTCTACAACCAGTCATAGCCAGGGAATGTGATCACGTTCCCCCCGTTCCTCAGGAGAGAGCGCCATCAGCACAGTAGGTAGCTTGATCTTTTGGGTGCTGACGGTCTATCTGTTGCTCCTGATAACGCGATGGATCATCGATCTGGTTCTTGCCCTCAGCCGATCGTTCCGCCCGACCGGCCCCCTGGTACTGGTCTTCGAGATTGTGTACACGGCAACTGATCCTCCGTTACGATTCATCCGGCGATTTCTTCCGCCGTTGCGAGTGGGTAGCGTTGCGCTTGACCTCGGGTTCCTGCTGCTCTTCCTGGTGATCATCGTGCTTCGAAGCTATGCGCAGAGGCTGTGACGGGGTTGTTGTGCACACCGCGAGCGCGGGCGCGGCAGATTGCCCGCAGACCGCCCTCTCTTCGGGGAGCGGCGATGCCGCACGAGGAGGCGACGTGGCTCTGACACCACAGGATGTTCAGAACAAGGTCTTCAGCCCGACGAGGTTTCGCACGGGCTACAACGAGGATGAGGTCGACACCTTCCTCGACGAGGTCGAGGCGGAGCTGACGCGGCTGCTGGACGAGAACAGCGACCTGCGCCGGCAGCTCGACGAGGCCCGGCGTTCCGGCGGTGGTGGTCCGGGCGTGCCCGCGCAGATCCTCGAGGAGAACCAGGGCCTGCGCCGCCAGCTCGACGAGGCGCGTCGCCAGATCGCCCAGGCGCAGGCCCAGGCCGCCCGGGAACGGGGCCAGCAGCCGCAGCCCACCGGGCCGCAGGGGCCGCAGCAGGGCGGCGCCCCCACAACGGTGATCTCAGCGGTGGGTACCTCCGGACCGCCCGCCCGGGCCGGCGGTAACCCGCAGGTGGAGGCCGACATCGAGCAGCGGGTCACCCGTACCCTCGTGCTGGCCCAGCGCACGGCGGACGAGGCGCTGCGCGAGGCGCGCGCGGAGTCTGAACGCGCCCGCCGCGAGGCGAGGGCGGACGCGGACCGCATCATTGGTGAGGCCCGGGCGCACGTGGCCGAGCAGCTCGGCGGCTTGGAGGACGACAAGCGTCGCCTCGAGGGCCAGGTCGAGCAGCTTCGGGCGTTCGAGCGGGAGTACCGTACTCGGCTGCGGGCCTACCTGGAGATGCAGCTGCGGGACCTGGACGGCATGCCGACTCAGCCGGCCGTCGGTGCCGGCGGGCCACCGCGACCGGGCCTCAACCCGGGTGGTGGACCCACGCCGCCCGCGGTGGGCATGGGGCCCAGTGGCGCCCCGCAGAACCCCGCCCACCAGCCGACCTTCCCGCCCGGTCCGCCCCTGCCCGCCGGCGCCGCCATGGCCCGCGACAACGGTCACGGCCGGCCGGACGTGGACGCCACCCGGCGGGACGCCCCGGGAATGCAGGAGTTCTGATCATCCGCTGCGCGGCCCTCGGCGAGTCTGGCGTGGCCCTCGGCACCGGCGCGGACGGGGCCGGAGCCGACGGGCGGTCTCGTGATGGGGTGATCGAGAGATGCTGACGCTTTGTGGAGCAGTTCTTGCTTTGTGTACGGTTCTTGCGGTGGTCGGTATCCTTGCCGGCAGCGGTTTCGTCTACGCGTCCCTGATCTTGACGCTGGTCGCCGCGGCGCTGCTCCCAGCGGGAGCAGTACGCCGGGCCTCTCGCTGACCTCGGGCCTCGGTCTCAGCCGCCGGTCGTCTCGTGCCGGGTGAGCGTGAACGCCAGGCCCAGCTCCTCGGCCGCCGAGCGGGCTTCCGCCTCCCGCGGCTGCGCCGCAGGCAGCTCCGTGCGGGCCACCTCGGTGAAGGAGACCGCCAGCACCTCCTCGGCCACCGTCTGACCGTGGGTACGCAGCGCGAGTGCGGTCTCCTCGCGCGTCGCCGCCCAGGAGACGTCCACCCGGTCGGTGATCTCCAGCCCTGCCGCCTTGCGCGTGTCCTGGAGCACCCGGACGACGTCGCGGGCGAGCCCGGCGCGGGCGAGCTCCGGGGAGATCTCCAGGTCGAGGGCGACGGAGAGCCCGGACTCGGCGGTGACCGCCCAGCCCTGCCGCGGCGTCTCTGTGATGATCAGCTCGTCCCCGGACAGCTCGGCCTCCTCCCCGTCGACGGTGACGGTGAGCCGTCCGTTGACGGGAGGACCGGCGGCCGCGATGGCCGCGGCGACCGCCTTGGTGTTCCTGCCGAAGCGCCGCCCCAGGGCCCGGAAGTTCGGCTTCACCGAGATGTCGACGACCTCCGAGGTCGCCGGCTCCACCGTGGTCACGTTGAGCTCCTCGGTGATCTGCGCGATCAGCTCGGGGGAGAGCTCGTCGAAGGCACTCGCGCCGATGACCGCCCGCGGCAACGGCTGGCGGGTGCGCATCCCGCTGGCGGCCCGGGCGGCACGGCCGAGTTCCACGATCCGCCGGACGAGATCCATCTGCTCCGAGAGCTCCGGCGTGTGCAGCCCCCCGGGGAGCTCGGGCCAGGCGGCAAGGTGCACCGAGTCGGGGGTCTGCGGGGAGGCGTCGGCGAACAGCCGTGACCACAGCCAGTCGGTGAGGAACGGTGTGAACGGCGCCATCACTCGGGTCAGTGCATCCAGGCAGGTGTGCAGGGTGTCCAGGGCATCGGCGTCGCCGGCCCAGAACCGGCGGCGGGACCGGCGGACGTACCAGTTGGACAGGTCGTCGACGAACCGGGCGATCCGCCGCCCGGCCCGCAGCGAATCGAAGTTCTCCAGCGCCTCGTCCACCTCGGCGACGGTGGCCGCGAGCTCGGACAGCGCCCAGCGGTCCAGCACGTGCCGCCGGGCCGGCGGTGTCGCGCCCGCGCCTGGGCTCGCGCCCGGCCGCCAGCCGGCCGCCCCGGCATAGAGGGCGAAGAACGACGCGGTGTTCCAGTAGGTGAGCAGGACCTTGCGGACGATGTCCTCGATCGCCTCGTGACTCATCCGGCGGTCCGCCCACGGCGAGCCGCCGGCGAGCATCAGCCAGCGGACCGCGTCCGCGCCGTGCCGCTCGAACAGCTCGAAGGGATCGAGCACGTTGCCGAGATGCTTGCTCATCTTGCGGCCGTCGGCGTCCAGGAGCAGGCCGAGGCAGAGCACCGTCTCATAGGAGGAGCGGCCGAACACCAGCGTGCCGACCGCCATCATCGTGTAGAACCAGCCGCGGGTCTGGTCGATCGCCTCGCAGATGTACTGCGCCGGGTACTGCCGGGTGAACTCCTCGAGGTTGTGGTGCGGGGCACCCCACTGGGCGAACGGCATCGCGCCGCTGTCGTACCAGACGTCGATCACCTCAGGCACCCGGTGCGAGACGCCGCCGCAGGTCGGGCAGGTCCCGGTGACCTCATCGACGAACGGGCGGTGCGGGTCGAGGTCGGCCAGGTTCCGCCCGGCGAGCTCGGAGAGCTCGGCGAGTGACCCGACGCACACCAGGTGGGTGGGGTCGCCGTCGCAGCGCCAGACCGGCAACGGTGTCCCCCAGTATCGGTTGCGGGACAGCGCCCAGTCGACGTTGCCGCGCAGCCACTCGCCGTACCGACCAGTCCTGATTCGCTCGGGGTGCCAGGTCGTCCGCTCGTTCTGCGCCAGCAGCTCGTCGCGGATGGCGGTGGTCCGGATGTACCAGGACGGCAGCGGATAGTAGATCAACGGTGTGTGGCAGCGCCAGCAGTGCGGGTAGCTGTGCGTATACGTCGACGCCCGCCACAGCCGGCCCCGTGCGCGCAGGTCGGCAGTCAGCGGCGCGTCGGCATCCTTGAAGAACATCCCGCCGACCAAGGGGACGTCGGCGAGGAAGCGGCCGCCCGTCCCGATCGGGTTCACCACCGGCAGCTCGCTCGCCCGGCAGACCGCCAGGTCCTCCGCGCCGAACGCCGGCGCCTGGTGGACCAGGCCCGTGCCGTCCGTGGTCGTCACGTAGTCGGCGAGCACGACCGAGTGCGGGACGCCGGTGCCGGCCGCGAACCGCTCCGCCGCCAGCAGTTCGAACGGGCGGGTGTAGCGGGCACCGGCCAGCTCCGCCCCGCGGAACCGCTCGACGATCTCGGCGTCCTCGCCGAGGGCCGCGGTGACCAGTGGTTCGGCGACGACGAACAACTCCCCATCCCCCGCGCGGGCCAGGACGTACTCCATCTCCGGGTGAACGGCCACCGCCGTGTTCGACACCAGTGTCCACGGGGTCGTCGTCCAGACCAGCAGCTGCGCGCCCTGCCCGGCGAGGCCGAGGGCGTCGGCGACGAGCGGGAAACGGACGTAGACCGAGGGGTCGTCGACGTCCGAGTAGCCCTGGGACACCTCGTGGTCACTAAGCGGGGTCTCGTCGCGCGGGCAGTACGGGGTGACCCGGAAGTCCTCGACCAGCAGGCCCTGGTCGAAGATCTGCTTGAGCGACCACCAGACGCTCTCGACGTAGCTGGTGTCCATGGTGCGGTAGGCGCCCTCGAGGTCGACCCAGTAGCCCATCCGCTCGGTCATCGCGGAGAAGTCCGCGACATGGCGCAGCACCGACTCGCGGCACCGGGCGTTGAACTCGGCGATGCCGAACGCCTCGATGTCGTTTTTGCTGGTGAAGCCGAGCTCCTTCTCGACCGCGAGCTCGACGGGCAGCCCGTGGCAGTCCCAGCCGGCCCGCCGGGGAACGTGGTAGCCCTTCATCGTCCGGTAGCGGGGGAACAGGTCCTTGAAGACCCTGGCCTCCACGTGATGCGCCCCCGGCCTGCCGTTGGCGGTGGGCGGGCCCTCGTAGAAAACCCACAGCGGGCGGTCCGCGGTGGCCTCCAACGAACGGTGGAACACCTTGGTGTCGCGCCAGCGGGCCAACGTCTCCCGCTCCAGGGCGGGCAGGTCCACCTGGGCGGGCAGCGGAGCGAAGGTGGGATGCCGCAGGGGGGTGCTCATCGTGGGGACCCGGTCTCCATAGTCGTGATCTCCGTCGGGCTGGCTCTCCAACGGAGGGACGACGCCTCACCGGCCCCGGGCGTGACCATCCGGCCGATGCGCCGGCCGCCTGTCCTGCCCGGACCGGGGGTACCGCGGTACCACCCTCCTTGCACACCCGCTCGGCCGGATCGGGCCGAGGGATGGCCCCTCGTTGTCCTCGCGGTGGCCGGATCTACTGGGGACCCGATGGTCGACCGGATCCCGTTCTTCCGGCGACTCAGGGGTGATCTTCGCGACGCGCTGGCCACCGGGCTTCCACCGACCCCGGCTCGCTCGGGCTGCGCCCGCCGCTACTCGTCCCCGTCCACGCCGTACCGCTGCCCATGAGCGTAGCTCAACGGGACGAGTGGTCCCGTCCCCGGCTCGGCCCTTCGCCGCGCGGCCGGTTCATCGTCTGGACCCGGGGTCGTAGAGTGGTCCGGTAGGAGAGATGCCGACCATCGGGAGCGGTGTGTCCGAAGATCCCGCCGATCACGCAGCGGCCGCGCCGGGGGGCGTCGCCCCGGGCGCGGGGCCCGTCGCGTCGGCGATGCCCACGAAGCCCTCGGCCCCGCCCGGGGGGTCGGCGCCGGTACCGCGCGGGCGGGACGAGGCTCGCCCGACCGCCGGTTCCCGCCGGGCGGTGGCCACGCTGACGGTCGCGGCGGCGATCGTCCTGCTGTCGGACATCATCACCAAGCACGTCGCGGTGGCCACCCTGTCCGACCGGGGGCCTGTCGAGGTCATCCCCGGCCTGCTCGACCTGGAGCTCACCCGCAACTCCGGAGCGGCCTTCAGCCTCGCGGGCGGCGCGACGGCGCTGCTCAGCCTGGTCGCCCTGGCCGTGGTCGCGGTGGTGGTGTTCACCGCCCGCCGGCTGCGGTCGGTGGGGTGGGCTCTCGTGCTCGGCGCCCTACTCGGCGGGGCGCTGGGCAACCTCGCCGACCGCATCTTCCGCGCGCCGGGTCCCCTGCGCGGTCACGTCGTGGACTTCGTTCACCTCCACTACTGGCCCATCTTCAACGTGGCCGACTCCGCGATCGTCTGCGGCGGCGTGCTCGCGGTCATCCTGTCCCTGCGCGGCGTGGGTCTGGACGGCACGCGCTACGCCGAGCATCAGCCCGTCGGCGGGGGCAGTGACCATCACGGGCGGTGACCTGCGGTCCCTACCGGTCCCGGACGGGCTCGACGGCGTCCGTCTCGACGCGGCGATCGCGAGGATGTTCGGGCTGTCGCGGACCGTGGCCGCCGCGCTCGTCGACGACGGCCAGGCGAGCCTTGACGGGAAGGTCCGGGGCCGGTCCGACCGGGTCAGCGGCGGTGCCTGGTTGGAGGTCCGGCTGCCCGCCCCGCCGCGTCCGGTGGCGGTGGAACCCACGCCGGTCGAGGGTCTCGGCATCCTCTACGACGACGACGACATCATCGTCGTGGACAAGCCGGTCGGGGTCGCCGCCCATCCGGCGCCCGGCTTCACCGGACCGACCGTGATCGGGGCGTTGGCGGCCGCGGGATACCGCATCTCCACCTCGGGCGCGGCCGAGCGTCAGGGGGTGGTGCACCGTCTCGACGTCGGTACCACCGGGGTGATGGCGGTCGCCAAGAGCGAGCGTGCGTACACCCTGCTGAAACGGGCGTTCCGTGACCGTGCGGTGGACAAACGCTACCGGGCCGTGGTGCAGGGCCATCCCGATCCGCTGCGGGGCACCGTGGACGCCCCGATCGACCGGCATCCGCGCCGGCCGGGGCTGTTCGCCGTCGTCGCGGACGGCAAGCCGAGTATCACCCACTACGATCTCCAGGAGGCGTTCCGGGCCGCCTCCCTGCTGTCCGTGCGGTTGGAGACCGGGCGCACCCACCAGATCCGGGTGCACATGTCCGCCCTGCGGCACCCGTGCGTCGGGGACCTCGCCTACGGGGCCGACCCCACGCTCGCCGAGCGGCTCGGCCTGACCCGCCAGTGGCTGCACGCGGCGCAGCTGTCCTTCGATCATCCCGGTCACGGCGGACGGGTCGAGTTCACCAGCCCGGACCCGGCTGACCTGGCCGAGGCGGTGGAACGACTGCGGGACCAGCCATGACGGAGCCGGTGACGTTCGGGGAGGCGACCTCGGCGCCGGTGCCCGCTCCCGCGGCACCTGGGGGAGCGGTGCCGGCCCAGGCCCCCGCCGGCCGGGGGTGGCCCACCGTGTGTCCACCGGTCCACGAGCTGGGGGCGCTGCTCGATCGGGTCGACGCCCGCACGCTGCCGGCGATCTCTCGCGCGATCGCGATCGTCCGGGCGCGGATGGTGGGCCTGGCGGCGCGGGAGATCGGTCGGGTCCGCCGGACCCGGGACCGGGCCCGTCCCTCGCCTGCCGGCTCCGACGACGATGACGGTCCGCCGGCCCTGCTCGACGTGGCAGGAGTCACGCCCGGCGGGGTGGTGGAATGGGGCGTCCGGATGCTTGTCCTCGGACTCGTCGTGTTGATCGTGGTGAGCGCGACGGCCGCGATCCTGCAGGGCGTCGATCATGCTCCGTCGTCCGGACGGTCCTCCCCGGCGACCGGGGAGGCGCCGACGTCCGCGAACCAGCCGGCGGCGCCCGACCAGCCGGCGGCGTCCGTGTTGCCCGTGGTGACGATCGGCCCCGGGCCGAACGATCCGGTCGCCGACTACCTCGGCGCCAGCCGGCAGAACCTCGCGTCGCTGACCTCGGCCGCCCCCGGCGCCGATCTTTACGCCGTGGCCAGTCTCACCGCGCCCCGCACCCCCGCCGACCTGCTCGAGGTGTTCGGCGACTTCCGGACCGTGCAGGTGTTCTTCACCGCCGGTATCGGGGGTGAACAGGAGCAGGCCCTCGTGCGCGATCCGGTGGCCGACGTCCGGGCCGCCTTCGGGTCGGCGGCGGCCCAGGCGGACGCCCGAGCCGCTGCCGACACGCAGGTCGGCGACACTGCCGCCGCCGACCGCGAGCGGCGAGCGGCGAGCGATCTGCGGGCCGGGTGTGGATGTCTGTTCGCCGCGGTGGTCCGCGCCCCGGCCGGCCGGCTCTCGCAGCTCGAGACCGATCCTCGGGTGCGGGTGGTGGACCCGGCCCCACCGGGAAGCGGGCCGCCGGGTATGAGATTCATCCCACTGTCCCCGGACCGTCGCTGACCCGGTCGAGACCGTCCGCATGATCGGACGGTGTGCCGGGCACGGGTGGCGGACGGTGACCGTTCTGGCGTGGCACCCGACCCCTGCGCCATCGTCGACCGGGACAGGAGAAGATGAGGGAGGAGACCGGCTTCGTCACCTGGGGTTGCGACCGGCCGGGGAGTTCACGGATCATGATGAGGAGACCCAGGTTGAAGCTGGCGAAAGGCACCCGGGAGGTCTTCGACGCGGAGAGCCTGCTCGAGGAGTACCTGGGGCCGCGCAAGCGAGGTCTGCGCTACGCCTACCCGTACTACGACGGCCTGGTCACCAATAGTGATCCGGATCTGCTGTGCACCGGGGATCTCCTGGCCCCGTGCCTGCTCGGCGTGCACGTGGACGTGGATCGGATGCACACGCTCACCGCACTGATGCCGTTGCTACAGCGGGCGTTGGACAGGCTTCCTCCCGGCATCGAGCTCATCGAGGCCGACGAGGTCACCCTCGATCTGGTCGCTGCGCTCTACGACCCCCTCGACGACCCGGACGTCTCCGACCGGGACGTCAAGGGCTCCCTCATCGCCAAGGTGCTGCACCGCAAGCGGCCCGCCCTGGTCCCGTTGTTCGACTCCAAGGTGAGGATCTTCTACCAGCACGAGGACTGCGTCCCGCCGTCGCCGCGGGACGGGCGGTCCTGGCGGCAGTACATGGGCCTGCTCATCCGCGCGATGCAGTACGACCTGCGGGAGAACGCCGAGGAGTTCCGCCGGCTCGGGGCGCTGGTACCCGTCGCGGGTCCCCCGATCACCCCGCTGCGGATGCTCGATGTCGTGGTGTGGATGAGCAGCGCGGTGTGATCAGCGCCAGTCGCCGGCCCGGGACCATCGACCGGATCCGACTGCGACAATGGTCGATGTGTTGAGCTACGCGGTCCGCGGGCTCACCCGGCGGCACGGGACGGGTGAGCATGCCGTTCTCGCCAATGATCGGATCGATCTCGACGTCCGGCAGGGCGAGGTATTCGGGGTGCTCGGGCCGAACGGCGCCGGGAAGACCACGCTGGTCCGCCAGTTGATGGGTCTGCTGCGGCCGGACGCGGGCACGATTACCCTTTTTGGCCGCGACGTGCTGGCCGCCCGCGGTCTGCCGGCCCGGCTCGCCGCCTACCTGGGTCAGGATGATCTCGCGCTGGCCGAGCTGCCGGTCGCCACGGCCGTGGCGACCACCGCCCGCATGCGCGGCGTCCCCCGCTCCGCCGTGCGGGCGGTCCGTGACGCCGTGCTCGGCGAGCTTGGTCTGGAGGCGGTGGCGCATCGCCCGCTGTCGAAGCTGTCCGGTGGGCAACGCCGGCTGGCGTGTGTCGCCACCACCCTGGTGGGGGACCGGCCGATGCTCGTCCTCGACGAGCCAACCACCGGCCTCGACCCCGTCGCCCGGCGGGCCGTGTGGTCGGCGCTGCAACGTCGCCGGGACACCGTCGGTGTCACCGTCGTGCTGATCACGCACAACGTCCTCGAGGCGGAGTCGGTGCTCGACCGGGTCGCCGTCCTGGACACCGGGCGGGTGATCGCCTGCGACACTCCGGGCCAGCTCAAGGCATCGTTGTCCGGTGACGTCCGGCTCGACCTCGCGTGGCGCCACGACCCGCCCGCGGACGATCCCACCGTCGCGACGTTGGCCGCGCTCGCCGTGGTCAACGGACGGCGGTGGACCATCCGGTTGGCTCCGGCCGCGGCCCGTGACGCCCTCGGCCGGTTGACCGCCGGCCCGGCGTTCGCCGCGCTGGACGATTTCAGTCTCGCCACTCCCTCGCTGGAGGACGTGTACCTCACCCTCGGCGGCGGGTCGCGGGACCTGGAGCGCGCATGATCGTGATTTTCCGGTGACCGTCGTTCCGGACGCGCTCGGGGCATCCGGTGGCGGGGCATCCGGGGTGCCGGCGCCATCGGTCGTGGATGGCCGCCTGCTTCCCGCCACGCGGCCGGCGCCGGCCTCCGCCCCGCCGAGCAGCGCCCCGCTGGGCCCGCCGCAGCTGCCGCCGTTGACGTCGTTCCGCACCGCGTTCGGTGCGGTCTACCGCGGGCAGCTCGCCCGCTCCAAGGTGGGACGGATCCCGCTGCTGTTCGTCGCGTCGTTCCAGTCGGTCGGGATCCTCGTGCTGCTGCGCGGGATTCTCGACGTCGGCGACACCACGGCCGCCGGGCAGGTCGTGGCGGGTTCCACGGTGCTCGTGGTCGCCTTCGTCGCGTTGAACCTGCTGGCCCAGCGGTTCGGGGCGCTGCGGGCGTCCGGTGCCCTGGACTACTACCTCACGTTGCCGGTGCCCGGCGTCGCGGTGGTGCTGGGCACGGCGGCCTCATATGCGACCTTCGCGGCGCCCGGCACCGTCGTCACCGCGGTGCTGGGGGCGCTGCTCTACGGGCTGCCGCTGTCTGGCCTGTGGCTGCTGCTGCCTGTCGTGGCCCTCGCCGGGATCTGCCTGTCCGGGCTCGGGGCGGCGGTCGGCCTGCTCGCTCCTCGGTCGGAGCTCGCGACCGTCGCCGGCCAGCTCGGAATGAGCATCGTGCTGTTTTTCGGTGTGATCCCCTCCGGCCGGCTGCCCGAGGTCGGCCGCTGGGCGCGGGACGCGTTGCCCAGCAGCTACGCGGTGGACGCCCTCGCGGCCGCCTTCCAACCCGGCGTCGACTGGGCGAAGGTGGTCCTCGACCTCGGGATCTGCGCCGCCGTCGGGGTGGTGGCGCTGTCTGTCGCGGCGGTGGCGCTGCGCCGTGTCGGCACATCCTGAGGGCGTCATAGTTAGCAGGACCAGCGTAGTAGCAGGACCACTGCGGGGCCGCCCGGCGCGGTAGGGTCAACGGCCTGCGGCCGGTCGGCGACGATGCGCTGGTAGGCCGGGGACGCTGGTAGGCCGGGGACGAGGAGACAGACAGCCAGTGGCAGGAAGCGCGTCATGACGGAGCGGTCGTCGGACATCCGCGGAGTCGAGCCGGCCGCGCTGTCCGTCCCACCCGGGGACAGGCCGCACCACCCTGGTCAGCCGACCCTCGATCCGGCGATTGCCGTCCCCGCGGCCGGTGAGCCGGCGCCGCCCGGGCGGAGCCTGGGCCGGGCGTTCGGTGCTCGTCCGGCAGCCGTCGCTGGCCTGATCTGCGCGGCGGCGATGGCGCTCGCCGGCTTCCCGCTCGGCCTGCTCTGGGCCGCGACCGCGCCGCACCTGGATCTCGCCGCGGCGTTGGGCGGGCATGAATCGGCGTTCACAGTCCAGAGCGACATCGACGTCCGGTTCGCCCAGATCTGCGCGGTCGCCGGTGTGATCGGCGGTGCCGTGGCGTGCTGGCGGGTCCGGGACGCGGGATGGCCGGTCCCGGTCGGGCTCGCCGCGGGCGGCATCGGCGGCTCGCTGATCGCCGGCTGGATCGGCCACCTGCGGCGCTCGCCCCAGCTGCTGCACGCGCTGCCGAAGGACGCCTCTCCGCTGCTCACCGATCTGGTGGACATGAAGGTCCGCGCGGGCGGGCTCTACTTCGTCATGCCGGTGACCGCCCTGGTCATGCTCCTCGTCGGGCTGTGGGTGACCTCGCGGGCCCGGTCGGACGCCGCCGAGGACAGGCGGGGTCCGACCGCGCCCGGCTACGGGGCTGGGGCTGGGGACTGAGCGTCGATCCCCCGGACGGGGCGAACGTCCCACGGTTCGGCCCGGGGCCAGTTCGGGTAACGGTCAGTTCGGGCTGGGATCGACTCGGCGCAACTCGCTCGATCCGATAGTGGTGATCTTTTCCAGGAGGCCGATCTCCCGGCGGAGCAGCGCCCGTTCGGCCCGCAGTCGGCTGGCCGCGTCCGGCGCGGCGAGCAGCCCCTGACATTCGGTGACGTCGGTGACGGCGGCGGCGGCGATCACGTACGAAAGGGCGATCGGGTCGTCGGGGAGGTCCGGCAGCGAGATCTGCACGGTGCCGGTGGCGGCGAGCCGGTCGGCGTAGGTTCGGAGCAGACGCTGGACCGCCGGAACGGTGCCGTCGGTGTCGCCGACGTCCTCCGGCAGGTAATCGACGTCCCCGACGAGGTAGGGCTCGCTGTGCCGGTCCACCGTGCGGATCCGGAACCGGTCACCGCCCACCGTGATGAGCGAGAACCGCCCGTCGGAGTGCTCCTGGACGCGCCGCAGCACGGCGGTGCAGCCCACGTCGTGGATCGCCGGCAGGGCCGGACCCACCTCCCGGCCTCGCCGGATGGCGATCACTCCGAACCGTCGGACCTGGTCAGCGGGCTGCTCGAGCAGTTCCCGCACCAAGATTCGGTACCGTTCCTCGAAGATCTCCAGGGGTAGGACCAGCCCGGGGAGCAGGACCGTCCCGAGCGGGAACAGAGGAAGCCGCTCGCTCAACTGCGGTGCCTTCTTCCTGCCCTGCCCTCTCCGGCCCCGGACGGGACCGGAAGCGGCCGGTGGCGGTCGGGCGAGGACCGCCCGGGGCGGGTCCACGACCAGGAGTCGGACGTTTGTCCCAACCCTGTCCCCCGGTAGCCACGGTGTCCATCCAGAAAGGACTGTGATTCTCACCGGGCGCGGGTTCGGGCGGTGGGCTGGGAGCCCGGACGGTGGGCCGCCGGTGCCTGGGGGCCTTCCATCCGGGTTCGTTCGCGGGAGAATGGCCCGGTGTGGGAAACCGAGCCGGAGCTGCTGGTCGTCTTCCACCGGCCGGACCGGGGCTTCTCGACCGGCACGGGTGCCGATCCACTGGCCGAACTGGCCGTCCTCGGCACCGTGACCTCGGCCCTGCGCCCCCGGCTGGCTCTCGTGGCGCTGCCCCCCTCGCGGGCGCCGGAGGTGGCTGCCCTGCCCGGGGTGTGCGGGGTCTTCGTCGATCAGGTTCCCCCGGCGCTGCGGGAGTCCCTCACCGCCGCCGAGAGCCTGTTCGTCGACGGCTGGCTGGCGCGGAGGGGTGCCAAGCACCGCGATCCCGCGGGTGGTGAGCCCTGGGACACGCCGGGGTACCTCCCGCCTGACCGGCCACCCGGGGCGCCGCCGGCCGGATGACCCCGCGCGGCGGCTCAGAACACGCGCGGCGGCTCAGAACACGCGCCGGGGGACCGACCATCTCGCACCGGGGCCCGACGAACGCCAGACCATGTGGAGCCGGTCGCCGACGCGGGCGAGCACCTCCAGATGCCCGTCGAAGTTGCTCTGGATCATCGAGACGGCGTCCACCCGGCCCAGCTCCGGCGCGAACGGCCGCGGTCCGCTCCAGACCGGGGATGGCGCGCCGTTGTTCCGGTAGAAGTGGATGAGTCCCCGGCCCGCGGCGGGGACGACCACCTCGAAGTTGCGGGAGCCGTCGGGGAAGGCGCTCTGGATGAGCACCGGATTGCCCGTCACGCCCTCGGCGAAGACGGGGCCGGTGCGCCAGACCGCCCTGTTATCGCGGGTGAGGTGCACGAGCCGGTTGCCGACCCGGGCGACCGCTTCCAACATCCCGTTGCCGCCGCCCAGGGTGCCGTGGATGAGGCTGACGGCGTCGACGCGCCCGAGGTTCGCGCCGAACAGCTTCGGAGTGCTCCACGGAAATCCGTGGATGTCATGGTTGCGCCACAGGTGCAGGATGCCGACGTCCGCGGCGGGCACGAGTAGTTCGAAGTTGCCCTTGCTGCCCAGCCGGCTCTGCACCAGCGACGGAACGCCCCCCACGCCCTGGGCGAGGCGGGTCGGCGGGTGCCAGGCGAAGGCACCGGTGGAGTCCCGCCACAGGAAGTACAGCGCCGAGCCGGCCCGGACGGCGACCTCGAGGGGTCCCGGCCTGGCCAGGGTGCTCTGGATCATGGTGACGGCATCGATCCGGCCGAGCTCCTGGGCCGTCTGCCACGGGGCCATCCAGGGGAAGCCGGCCGCGTCGTTGTCCCGCCAGACGTGGGTCAGCCCGGCGAAGGCCGAGGGGACGACGGCGTCGAAGTTGCCGATCCGGCCGAGCCCCCTGGTCTGGACGAGCGCCGGGTTGCCGCTCACTCCGTGGCCCCAGCCGAGGTGGCTGGGGGTGTAGCGGCACAGTGCGAAACTGTTCGAGCGCATCACAGGCAGTCGACGGGCGCGGGCGCGCAGGCGTCGCAGTTGCCGTTTGGGGCGTGGAACGCCCCCCACCGACCGCCGCAGTCGCACTGGGCGCCCGCGTACTCGTCCGGAGCGCCGAAGATGTGGCCGGTCTCGTGGGTGAAGACCCGGTCGATATTGTCCGGTCCCCAGCCGTCGTTGTCGCAGGACATCACGAGCCGGGAACCACCCACCGAGGAGTACGCGAAGTATCCCAGCGGATACTTGGTGAAGAACGCGCAGTAGGCGGACCGGGTGCCGAGCCGGGCCCGGAGCGCGTCGACGTAGTCGTAGACGCCGTCGAAGCTGGCCGCGTGGCCGAGCCGGCTCATGGTGGGGTCACGCCACAGCGCCTCGAGGTCGGGCGCGTTCGGGTCCGCTGGGACGGGCAGCCGCACGATCTGGATGTCGTAGTGGAAGGTCAGGTCGGCCGCCGGGTTCGTGGTCGCGTACCAGGACAACCCGTTCTGCACCTCGGCCACGATCTTGGTGCGTTCCGCGGCGGTCAGTTGCAGTGCGGTGGTCGGCCCTTCCACGAGGATCAGCCCGACGGCCACCGATCCCTCCAGCGTCGCGCTGGTGGGGGAGGGCGCCTGGGTGGTCTGCGCGGCGGTCCGGGTGTCCGCGGGCGCGGCGGTCGGGCTCTGGGCCTCGGCCCGCCCGTTCGCCTGGGCATGCGGTGTCGTCTGGGCATGCGGGGACGGCCGGTCCGGATCAGGCGAGCTGCCCCGGGGCGGCGGGATGTCGGTGCAGGGCCGGTCCATGTCCCACGGCCGGCCGTCGCGGGGACGTTCCTGCTTGAGATGCCGGTAGGCGGCGCTGGCCCGCAGACGGAAGGCGTCTAGCCCGAGCGTCTCGGCGCGGCTCAGACCGGGCGACACCCCGGTGGTCGACACGACGCTGCCGTCCGCGGGGGGGGGAAGGACCGTCGCTGCCAGCCGGGCGGCGGCGCGTTCCGCCGTCGCCGTCGCCGTGGAGATGTCCCGAGGCTGGCCCAGCACGTGGACCCTGCCGTAGCGGTGCAGCGGCTGTCGTTCGTTGGCCAGGGTGGGATCGGTTGGCGAGCCGTCGCTCTCGGCGGTCTGGTCGACCCCGTCATCCGAGGATGCGCCGGTGGCTGCGATCGCCGCGAACGCCGCACGGAGTGCTCGGCCCGTCTCCCCTCCGGCCGAGATGATGAGCGCGTGTTCGTCGGCCGGTACGTCCCCCGCCATACTTGATCATTTTCCTTTCGGTGGGGATGGCTGTGCGGAGTTGTATCGTGTTGCGGCTTTGCTGCGCCGGCTTTTGCGAAAACAAGCGCGCAGAGTGCCGATCTGGTACCTTTGCCTGCTTTGTCCGAAGGGATTGCGCCAACATAGCCGGCGGCGGGCGTCCATCGGCCGGACAGTGGCGCCACGGATCCACCGACTGGGCGGCGCCCAGTCGGGCAGCCGCCCGCGTGGCTCGGTGGCTCAGCGGCTCAGCGCCGGTCCGGAGCGAACGGTGCCTGCGCCGATGGCACGTCGGGCCACATGGCCCCGACGGCGGGCCGTTCCGGCACGCCCATGGCCTCGGCCACCTTGCGCATGATGGCTTCCACCAGCCGGACAGCCTGCGGGGTCGCGAGGTTCAGCACGATCTCGGCATCCCCCGCCACCTGGAATCGCACTGAAACGTCCGCCATGACGACTGCCCTTTCCTCGCGGCTCGCCAGCACATTGCGGGCGTGTTGCCACCGGTGACGTTACGGGGCTGGGGCGACCGCCCGCGCGGCGCTCGGGCGCGGCACCGGGCAGTGTGACCGGCTGGCAGGTTGCTGCGACGAAGCGGGTAGGGTCACGGTGGTGACCTTTCCGTCGGCGACAGTGCGTGACTGTGTGGCCGTGCTTGAGCGTTTCTTCCCCCCGTCCTGGGCCGAGTCCTGGGACGCGGTGGGACTGGCGGTGGGTGATCCGGACGCGCCGGTCTCGGCCGTCCTGTTTGCGGTGGATCCGGCCCCAGAGGTGGCGGCCGAGGCCGCCACGGTGGGAGCTCAGCTGCTCGTCACCCACCACCCGCTGTTCCTGCGGGGAGTGCACGGCGTCGCCGAGACCGGTCCGGGCGGGCGGGTCGTGGCCACCCTGATCCGGGCCGGCGTCGCCCTGTACACCGTGCACACGAACGCCGATGTCGCCGCGCCGGGCGTGAGTGACGCGCTTGCCGACGCCCTGGGGTTGCGCGACGTCGCCCCGCTGCTCGGCCCGGGACTGCTGCCCGGCCCGGCCCCGCTGCCCGCTCCGGCGGACGCCGGGGCCGACGAGGGCGGTGTCGGTGATGAGGGCGGTGCCGGCGGGGCGAGCGTGTGCCGGGGCCTCGGCCGGATCGGTGACCTGCCCGCGGCCGAGTCCCTGGAACGGTTCTGTGCCCGGGTCGTCCGGGCGCTGCCGGCGACGGCGGGCGGGGTCCGGGCGACGGGTACCGCGGACCGGCTCGTCCGGCGGATCGCGGTGTGCGGCGGCTCGGGGGGAGAACTGGTCGCCGCCGCCGAGGCCGCGGGAGCGGACGTCCTCGTCACCGCGGACGGCCGGCATCACCACGTCCTCGACGCCGTCGGTGCGCACGGGGTCGTGGTGGTCGACGTCGCCCACTGGGCGAGTGAATGGCCGTGGCTGAGCCAGGCCGCCACCCGCCTGCGCGTCGGTCTGCGGGCGGGGGGACGTACGGTGAGCACGTCGGTATCCGCTATCGTGACCGATCCCTGGCGGGTGCACGTTCCGTCCCGGTAGGCGGTGCCGGCGGCGCGCAGGCCCGGGTCACGCGAGGCTCGGGTCACGCGAGGCCCGGGTCACGGAGGTCGCCGCGTCGGGTCGGGCCTGGTCGCCCCGGCCTGGTCGGCCAGGTGTAGTCGTTCAGGCGTACCAGTGAGGAATCGATGAAGGCCGACCCAGCAGTTCAGCTCCGCCTGCTCGATCTGCAGGCGCTCGACACCGGTATCGACCGGTCGGTGGCCCGCCGACGCGGTCTGCCGGAGCACGCCGTCATCACCGAGCGCACCGCCGCGCTGACCTCGTTGGACGGTGAGGTCGTCGGGGTGCAGACCGAGCTGAGCGACGTCGCGCGTGCCCAGCGCAAGCTGGAGAATGAGATCGACCTCGTGCGGACCCGTTCGGCCCGTGACTCCCAGCGGCTTGATTCCGGCGCCGTCTCGACGCCGCGTGAGCTGGAGAACCTGCAAGCGGAGCTCGCCTCGCTGACCCGCCGTCAGGGCGTGCTCGAGGACGACGCGCTCGAGAAGATGGAGATCGTCGAGGGCTTGGAGAGCCGGCTCTCCGCGTTGTCCCAGCAGCGATCGGCCCTGCAGGCCGAGCTCGACGCGGCGGTGGCCGCGCGGGACAAGGCTTACGCCGAGATCGACGCCGAGGTGGCGCGGCTGCGCCACGACCGCGACGCTCTCGTCCCGGAGCTGCCCGAGGCGCTGGTCGCGCTGTACGAGCAGATCCGGGCGTCCTCCAGCGGAGTGGGCGCCGCGGCCCTGCTGCGCCGCCGCTGCCAGGGTTGTCATCTCGAGCTGTCGGGCGGCGACCTGCGCGCCGTGGCGGCGGCGCCGGCAGATGAGGTGGTGCGCTGCGAGGAGTGCCGGCGCATCCTGGTCCGTACCCCCGAATCGGGGCTGTAGCACCGTCGGCGGGACCGCCCGCCTCGGGGTCAGACGAGGGGAGCATGTAGATGGGCACCGTGCGCAGGCTGGTCATCGAGGCCGACGGCGGGTCGCGGGGCAACCCGGGCCCGGCGGGCTACGGAGCCGTGGTCCGCGACGCCGGCTCGGGGAAGCTGCTGGCCGAGCGCGCGGACTCGATCGGGCGCGCCACGAACAACGTCGCCGAGTACTCCGGGCTGATCGCCGGGCTGCGGGCCGCCGCTGAGATCGCCCCGGACGCCGAGGTGGAGGTTCGGATGGACTCCAAGCTCGTTGTCGAGCAGATGAGCGGCCGGTGGAAGGTCAAGCATCCGGCGATGCGGCCGCTGGTGGTTGAGGCGACGGAACTCGCCGCCCGGTTCCCCGCGGTCCGTTTCCAGTGGGTGCCCCGCGCGCGCAACGCCGACGCCGATCGGCTCGCGAACGAGGCGATGGACGCCGCCGCCGCCGGGCGGGCCTGGGAACCCGCGGTCCCGCAGTCCCCGGACCCGGTCCCGCACCGCGCGCCGACGACAAACCGGCTCTCCGGCTGGATGGCGCCGCCCGCACCACCGACGACGACCGTGTTGCTGCGTCACGGGCAGACCCCGCTCTCGGTGGAGAAGCGGTTCAGTGGGACGGTCGAGGCGGCCCTGACCGACGTCGGGCTCGGCCAGGCCGCGGCCGTGGCGAACCGGCTGCGCGACGAGCCGTTCGATCTCGTCGTCAGTTCGCCGCTGAAGCGGGCCCGGCAGACCGCCGAGGCCCTCGGCCGCGACTATGTCGTCGTCGACGATCTGCGGGAGACCGACTTCGGCGCCTGGGAGGGGCTGACCTTCGCCGAGGTGCGTGAGAAGTTCCCCGACGAGCTCAATGCCTGGCTCGCCGACCCGCACGTCCCGCCGCTCGGCGGGGAGAGCCTGATCGCCACCGTGGCCCGGGTGGCGCGGGTGCGTGACCGGCTGCTCGCCGAGCAGCCGGGCGGGCGGGTCCTCGTCGTCTCACACGTCACGCCGATCAAGGGGTTGGCCCAGCTGGCGCTGGCGGCGGAACCGGCCGTGCTCTACCGCCTCCACCTGGATCTGGTGTCGATGACGACCATCGACTGGTACTCCGACGGCCCGGCGGTGCTACGCGGGTTCAACGACACCCATCACATGACGGGCCAGACGATCTACGGCGAATAGGGGCAGCTCAGGCGGGTTGAGGCGGGGCCGGCTCCGGCGGAAGATCGTGCTCCTCGAGATAGTAGGCGATGGATGCGTCCCAGACCCATTCCCCCAGGCGCCGTCGTATGGAATGGTCTCCTCCAGGACGCCGAACTCGTCACGGCGTCTCGAGGTCGTCCACACGTTACCGCGGTCGTCGGCCCAGGCCAGCTCGGTCGGTGCCGTCACCGCGACCCCGAGTTCGTCCGCGACCTTCTGGGCCACGGGGTTGTCGCCCTGCCCGGTCTCGCAGGACAGCAGCCGCACCGGTCGGCCGCGCCAGTTCTCGTCGGCGCGGATGAGCGCGCTGAGCTGCCGGGCGTCGAGCGCGACCTTGCCGACCCGGAATCCCGACGGGTCGCCATGCAGGTCGGCTGTGTAGGTTCCCGGGACCGGCTCGGCGGCCATCGCGGTCCTCCGCATGTCCGTGTCGGACTTCTCGAAGAAGGCGCGTCCATCTCGAGTCGGGAGGCTTTCCCGCCAGATCCTCGTGAGCCGCCACCCCAGCTTCTCCGGTCCGGCTGGCCGATCCTGCTTCCTGGCCGCGTCCATCTCACCGCCGGGCCTGCGGTCGAGCAGCGCGAGCTTGCGTTCCACCGGCGAAGGATCGGTGGACCGCGGGTCCTCTGCCGACCGACGGTCGGCCGGCCACGGGGCACGATCACCCGAGGTGTTCCGTCGATCGAGCGCGTCCAGCTTGGCGTCGATCCTGGAACGTTCCGTCTCCGGCCGCGCCGAGCCTTCAGGGGCCGAGCCTGCGGATGCCAAGCCATCGGATTCGGTGTCGTCGGCGGAAACGGGGGAGTCTGCCTCCGATGATGTGAGCCGGTCGAGCAGCCGCGCCTTCACATCGGCCTGGCTCGGCCCGGCCCCCGGTCTCCCGGGAGCGGCCGGTGCATCGATGCTCGCATCCGGCCGTTCGATCGACATTGCCACCTACCGTAGCAGTGTCACCACATCATGGCTAGAAACGACCAGTAAGAAGACTTGTCCCCTGATGGATGATATGTACGTTATGGTAGGCGGTTGGCCTCGTTCCGGAGCCGGTTTCGCGACTCGGACGCGTGGGGGGGCGTGGTGGACGGCGCGTTGCGCGCACAGATTGTGAGGTTGGCGCGGGCGTCGCGGAACTTCGGCTTCCTGCTCGACCACGAGCCGCTGCTCGTCCTGTTCGGGGCGAGCGCCGAGTCGTACATCTACCCCGATCCGAACACGTCCCTGATGAAGGCGCGCCAGTTCGGCGAGGCGCTGGCCGAGCGGATGGTTGCCGAGACCGGAACGCGGGCCCGTGGAAACCACCAGGTGGACCGGGTCAACGCGTTGGCCAGGGCCGGTCTGCTGGAGCCTCGCATCAAGCGGGCGTTCGACGCTGTTCGCCGCACGGGCAACGAGGCGGTGCACGGCCATTTCGGTGAGGTCCGGGTGGCGCTCACGATGGTGGGTCACTGCTTCGAGCTGGGGGTGTGGTTCCACCGCTTTCTCACCGGCGACCGGACGGTGTTCGCCTTCGTCCCGCCGGCCGCCCCGGACCCGTCGGCGGCGTCGGCGGCGCCGTCTGCCGCGGAGGCGACCGAGCTACGCCGGCTGCGCGAGGAGCTCGCCGCCTACCGGGATCGCCTGGCTGAGACGGGGCTCCGCCTCGACGGCAGCCATGACCGGCTGGCGGCGGAGCGGACCGCCCGGGCGGAGGCCGAGCAGGCACTCGCCCACGCTCAGGCGGAGATGCAGGCGCTGCATTCCACCGGTGTGGATCTCCATGGGCTGATCTCGACGCTCACGGTGGTCTCTTCCGCGGACCGGTCCGATGCGCAGGTCGGTGGTGCGGTCGAGGGGATGGTGTTCGACGCCGACGCCGACGCCGACGCCGACGCCGACGCGATGTCGGTGCGTGAGGTGCTGTCCCCGCAGACCGGCGTGCGGGTATCCGGGGTGGGCGGCCGTGAGCGGCGGACGACGGCGGACGAGCGTGAGGCGTTCATCCAACGGGCCAGGGTGGCGGCCCGCGAGCCGCGCACGGAGGTCCAGGTCCGGGCCGAGGTCGACCGGATGCTGTGGGCGGCCGGATGGGTCGTGCAGGACGTCTCCGCGCTGAACCTGTTCGCCGCCGACGGGGTGGCGGTGCGTGAGGGGCGCACGGCCTCCGGTCCGGCCGACTACTTGCTGTACGTCAACCAGGCGTTGGTCGGTGTGATCGAGGCGAAGCGGGAGGGGACGCCGCTCACCCAGGTGGAGAGCCAGTCCGCCCGATACGCGGAGACGTTGACGAAGGAGCAGCGGATGGCCGCCTGGCGTGCCCCACTGCCGTTCCGGTACGAGACAACGGCGGTGGAGACCCAGTTCACCAACGACTTCGACCCCGCACCGAGAGCCCGGCGGGTCTTCTCCTTCCACCAGCCGGAGACACTGGCCCGATGGATGCGGGAGGCCGACGAGGACCCGGCGTACCCGACCCTGCGGGCCAGGCTCGCCGCGATGCCGGCGGCGTTTCCGCTGGCCACCGGGTCGCTGCGGCCGGCGCAGGTCGACGCGGTGACCGGGCTGGAACGTTCGCTCGCCGCCGGCCGGCCGCGGGCGCTGATCCAGATGGCGACCGGCGCGGGAAAGACGTACGCGGCCGTAACCGCGAGCTGCCGGCTACTGCGCCACGCGCGGGCCCGCCGCGTCCTGTTCCTGGTGGACCGCAACAACCTGGGCCGGCAGGCGCGCACCGAGTTCTCCGGCTACCCGATCCCGGATGACGGCCGCCGGTTCACCGACCTGTACAACGCCGAGATCCTCGCCGGCTCGGGGATGGCCGACTCCTGGCAGGTGGTTATCTCGACGGTCCAGCGGCTGTACGCGGTGCTGTCGGGCCGCAGCGTGCCGGATGCCGACACCGACGACCCGGACCTTGACGACGGCCCGGCGGAGATGGGCGACGAGGACGCCGAGCCGGCCGCCGTGTCCTACAACGCCGACCTGCCGCCGGAGAGTTTCGACCTCATCATCATCGACGAGTGTCACCGTTCCATCTACGGGAAATGGCGGGCGGTGCTGGAGTACTTCGAGGCCTTCCAGGTCGGGCTCACCGTGACTCCGACGAAGCAGACGCTGGGGTACTTCCAGCGGAACCTGGTAAGCGAGTACACCAACCAGCAGGCGGTGGCGGACAAGGTCAACGTCGACTTCGACGTCTACCGCATCCGCACGAAGCATGGCGAGCGGGGCGACACCATCGAGGCCGGCATCACCGTGCCGCGCCGTGACCGGCGGACCCGGGCGCAGCGGTACGAGGAGCTGGACGACGACTTCAGCTACGGCCCGGACCAGCTCGGCCGATCCGTCATCAGCGAGGGAAACCTCGACCTGGTGCTCACGACGTTCCGGGACAGGCTGTTCACCGGGATCTTCCCGGGCCGCACCGAGGTGCCGAAGACGCTGGTGTTCGCCCGCGACGACAACCACGCTGACGAGATCGTCTGCAGGATCCGGGAGGTCTTCAACCGGGGCAACGACTTCGCCGCGAAGATCACCTGCTCGGTACGGAACACCGAGGAGCTGCTGGCCTCGTTCCGGAACTCGGCGGAGCTCCGCGTCGTCGTCACCGTCGACATGATCTCCACCGGGACGGATGTGCGTCCGCTGGAATGCCTGCTGTTCCTGCGCAACCCGAAGAGCCCGGTCGCCTTCGAGCAGATGAAGGGGCGCGGCGCGCGGACGATCGACCCGACCGAGTTCCAGAGCGTCACCCCGGACGCGCGCACCAAGGACCGGTTCGTACTGGTCGACGCGGTCGGCGTCGTCGACACGAAGCGGGTGGACGCGGCCCCACTGACCCGGCATACCGAACGGCAGATCAGCCTGGAGGCGTTGTTGCGTAAGGCCGGCAGCCTGGAGATCACCGCAGCGGAAACGGCGACACTCGCTTCCCGGCTCGCCCGGCTCAACCAGCAGCTCACCGCCGAGGAACGCACCGAGTTGGAGGCCCTCGCGCAGACGCCGCTGACGTCCGTGATCGGCAGCCTGATCCAGGCCGCCGACCCGGACCGGCTGGCCGACGCCGAGGCCGCCGGCCCGGCCGGGCCGCTATCCGCGAGCTGGTGAAGGCGGCGGTGCGCCCGCTGGCGGCCAATCCCGCCCTACGCGCCCGCATGCTGGAGATCCGCCGCGCCCACGAGATCACCATCGACGAGGTGAACGCGGACGTCCTGCTCTCCGCCGGGGGCGTCGACCGGACCGAGCTGGCGCGCGATCAGGTCACCTCCTGGCGGGCGTTCCTCCGCGAGCACCACGACGAGATCGCTCTGATCGAGGCGTCCTACGAGCACGGCGGCGGGCCGCGGCCGGTGTACGCCCAGGTGATCGAGCTGGCGGCGCGGATCGCCCGACCACCGTACCTGTGGTCGCCGACTACGCTGTGGCGGTCGTACCGGGTGCTGGGGCTGGCGCCGGAGGAGCCGGAGGTAAATTACGGACCATTGGATCTGATCGGGCTGATCCGCTATGAGCTGGGCGTTGACGTCCAGCCGCAACCCCACCGGACCGTCGTCGAGGAGCGGTTCACCGCCTGGCTCGCCGCGCAGCGGCACGCCGGCGTCACGTTCACCCGCGACCAGACGTGGTGGCTGGAGAAGATCAAGGAGATCGTGGTGAGTGCGGCGGGCTTCGCTGACGGCGACTTGGACGAGTGGCCGTTCACTCAACGCGGCGGAACGGACGGTTTCCTGGCCGCCTTCGGTAATGACCGCGCCAGCACCGTCCTCGACACCCTCCGCGCCGGCCTCACCGCATGACCGGACCTCCCCCCCCGGCTGGGAATGGGCCTGTCTGGAAGATCTGCTGGCGGTAGAACCCAGAGCCATCACCGACGGGCCTTTTGGGTCGAACCTGGCTTCGCGCCACTACACTTCGTCGGGTGCCAGAGTGATTCGCCTTCAGAACATTGGTGACGGTGCTTTCAACGACAGCGACAAGGCTTATATAGACCTCGATCATTTCGAGGAGTTGCGTGCGCACGAAGTGCACGCGGGTGACCTCGTTGCTGCCTCGCTGGGTGAGGAACTCCCTCGGGCATGTATTGTTCCGGATCTCGGAGTACCAGCTGTCGTGAAGGCCGATTGTATTCGGGTTCGGCCCCACCCTTCCATCGAACCGAGTTGGCTGCTTCATGCCCTGACCTCACCGCAGTCTCGAAGATATTCGGCGTCCAAGATCAGGGGAGTCGGTCGACCTCGTCTTGGCCTCGGGGAGCTGCGACGTGTACCTCTCCGGGTGCCTCCGTTGGTCGAGCAGCGTCGCATTGTCGCAGTCCTCGAAGGGTCGCTTGAGAGAATCAGGCAAGGCGTAGGCGGGTTGGAACGTACATTATTGCGAATTGATCATCTGCAAAGTTCGTTGCTGTCGGCGGTGTGCTTCGGCAGGGTTGGTCGGTGGGCCGACGCGCCACGTGTCACATTTCTTCATGATCGAGTGTCGGTAGACGGTGATGTTCCGGGGATTCCACTGGAGTGGCGCTGGTGCCGTCTTGGAGAGATCGTCGACGTGGTGGGTGGGGTGACCAAGGACGGCAAGAAGCAATCCGACCCGGACCTTCCTGAGGTTCCGTACCTGCGTGTGGCGAATGTGCAGCGAGGTTATCTGGATCTTGCGAAGATATCGACGATCCGGGTGCCCGCAGCCAAGGCTCGTGCGCTCACTCTATCAGCCGGGCGATGTTCTTCTGAACGAAAGTGGGGACCGCGATAAGCTCGGACGTGGGTGGGTGTGGGACGGGCAGATCGACGGGTGTATTCACCAGAACCATGTATTTCGAGTTCGTCTGTATGACGGAATTCTGCATCCGAAGCTGCTCGCTTGGCATGCCAACGAGTTCGGTCAGGGCTGGTGCGAGAAAAATGGTCGGCAGAGCGTCAACCTCGCCTCGATCAGCTTGTCCCAGATCAAGCGGCTTCCCGTTCCGATTCCCCCGGTAGAAGCACAGGCTGATCTGGTCAGCGCAGCCGAAGAATGGCTGAGTGTCCTGGACACCGGCGAGCGTCTGGTGCGTGGAGGTCTCGCGAAGGCTACCGTGCTACGGAAGGCGTTGTTAGCGGAGGCATTCACGGGGCGGCTGGTGGCGCAGGATCCGGCGGATGAGTCGGCGTCGGTGTTGTTGGAGCGGATCCGGGCGGAGCGGGCGGGTGCGGTGAAGGCGCCGAGGCGGCGGCCACGCAAGCTTCCGGCGCAGGAGGGGCAGTCTGCGGCGGCGGTGGGGACCGCGTCCCGGCCGATGGGAGAGTGGGCCTCCGTCGAGGCCGTCGTGTCCGCGCCGATGCTGCCGCTCGACGATGTTGCCATCGATAACGACAAGGATGTGCTGGGGTGAGCGCGAAGGCACGGCAGCTCATCGCGAAGCTGTGGAACTACTGCGACGTGCTGCGCGATGACGGCGTCTCCACCATCGACTACGTCGAGCAGTTGACCTACCTGCTGTTCCTGAAGATGGCGCACGAGCGGGCTTACCGGAGCTTCAACCCGGACGTAGCCCTGCGGCCAGTCGCGGACCCGGTGGCAGAAGCTGCTCGACTACGACGGCGACGACCTGGAGACCGCGTACCGACACACCTTGGAGGATCTCGCCAAGGAGGCGGGCATGCTCGGCGTGATCTTCCGCAAGGCGCAGAACCGCATCCAGGATCCGGCGAAGCTCAAGCGGCTTATCGTCGATCTGATTGAGAAGGAGGAGTGGTCGTCGACCGGTGTCGACGTGAAGGGTGACGCCTATGAGGAGCTGCTGGCCAAGAGCGCCGAGGATATCAAGTCCGGCGCCGGCCAGTACTTCACTCCCCGCGCGCTGACCGCGGCCATGGTCGACTGCCTCCAGCCGGGTCCGGACGACACGGTCTTCGATCCTGCCTGCGGCACCGGCGGCTTCCTGCTGGCCGCCGCCGACTACATCCAGCGCCATCATGGCGCCACGCTGTCGCCGGAGCAGCGCGCCGGCTTCAGCCGCGGAAAGATCCGGGGTATGGAGCTGGTAGACGGCACCGCCCGGCTCGCCGCGATGAACATGCTGCTGCACGGCATCGGCCACCCCAACGGCAACACCCTCATCGACGTCGGGGACGCGCTCGCCGGCCGGTACGGCGGGAATCCGACGATGATCCTCGCCAACCCGCCGTTCGGCAAGAAGTCCTCAATCACCGTGATCGGTGAGGACGGCCGCGCTGGCCGGGACGATATTGCGTACAGCCGGCAGGACTTCTGGACGACGACCACGAACAAGCAGCTCAACTTCGTCCAGCACATCGCGTCGTCGCTGGACGTGGACGGCCGGGCCGCCGTCGTCGTGCCCGACAACGTGCTGTTCGAGGGCGGGGCGGGGGAAACGGTCCGCCGCCGGCTGCTGGCGGAATACGACGTCCACACCCTGCCGCGGCTGCCCACCGGTATCTTCTACGCCGGCGGGGTCAAGGCGAACGTGCTGTTCTTCGACAGGCGCCGGGCTCGGCCGGGCACGCCGTGGACGGCGACCCTGTGGGTGTACGACCTGCGGGTCGGCCAGCACTTCACGTTGAAGCAGAATCCGCTGCGCCGCGAGCACCTCGGCGACTTCGTCGCCTGCTACCGGCCGGGGGAACCGCGCGGCACCCGCACCGAGTCCGAGCGGTTC
The DNA here is from genome assembly GCF_977946435.1 of Frankia sp. CgKIO3. Lineage (NCBI taxonomy): Bacteria > Bacillati > Actinomycetota > Actinomycetes > Frankiales > Frankiaceae > Frankia > Frankia sp. CgKIO3. The sequence goes on from NZ_CDWTMO010000011.1 coordinate 28,912, forward strand.
CGCCCGTTCGACTACGATGAGCTGGCCGCTCGGGACAAGGCGAACCTCGACATCACCTGGCTGCGCGACCCCAGCCTTGACGACGCCGACAGCCTGCTACCTCCCGACGTCATCGCCCGTGAGATCGTTGAGATCTCCAGGCCGCCCTGGTCGAGTTCTCCGCCATCGCAGACGCCCTCGCGGCCAACCGCTCCGCCGACGCCACCGCTACACCGGACGATGCCGTCTCGTCCGACTGAGACCTTGCGGTGTGAAAGGGCCTGACGCGCCGCGACCCCATCCCGTGGTCCGCGTCGCGGGTTCGACACGGACGTTTAGTCCACCACGTCTGCTCGCAGCACGGCCTCGGCCAGCTCGACTAGTGAACCCTCATCGGGCAGCGACCATCGCAACGGTCCTTGGACGGAAACGGGTGCGCGCTTCCACCCCGCCCGCCGCCAGATCTCCATCACCAAGCCGGATGGGGCGTACTGGCGGCCGTCCACCGCCCAGACCAGGGGTTTCGAGCGGCTGTTCACCCAGGTGGCCTCCGCCCGCCGTGGATCCGCCGCCAACCATCCGCCGATCGCGCGTTCCTCGGGCTTCCCCGCGGTCGAGAACACCAACCGCGTACCCTCGCTGATTCTGCGCGCATCGACCAGAATGCCCACCGTGTTCGGACGTCGGCTGCGGCGGTCCGCCTTGGGCTTGTTGTAGTCCTCCGGCAGCACGGGCTCCGGGCGATCGGTCCTCATGTCCCATAGCACCTGCGCCACCAGTGGCTCGCAGCGCTCGGCACTGGTGAGGGTGCTACCGATGAAGGAATTCCGGCCGAAGGTCTCGTCGATGCGTAGCACCAGCCAGCCGACGGTCTGCCTGACGAGCGCCGGGACTCCATCGAGTCGCGTGGACCAGTCCTCGTCGGGATCGTCGATGCCATCCAGGGTGATGTGCGTGAAGATGATGTGCGCCACCAGCAGATCGCCGAGTTCGGCGACGGCCTCCGCGCGTCCGCGCCAATGATTGCGGGTGTCGTGCAGGTTCTGCTGGATGGCGCGGAAAGTCCGCACGCAGCGCCAGATCCGCAACGCCGACGGGCGGCGGTTTCCGAACAGCAGGGTGTAGGCGCCCTTTGCGCCCCGCTCCCACAACAGGGAGGAATCCTTCTTCGCGCGGACGACCAGCTCGACCGAGGAATGCGCACATGCCAGCGCGACGGCGGCGTGAACGACCGAGCACCCGCCCTCGGGAGATGGATCGATCTCCCCCCGCTTGAGGACATAGGTCTTGCCGAGAGTGAGAGCGAAATCGTCTTTGAATTCGTAATGAAGTAATTAATGCAAGCCAATATGCGTCTTCGCAGGTCACGGGCTCGCGAGGACTCCGAAGTGAACAAGTTATTTCATTCCGAATCCTTTGATGTCGGTCGGTACCTGGTCCAGGGCGACGAAGTCGCGCAGCTCCACGTCGTTCTGCGTGTTTGTCGTCTGGGTGGTGGTGGTCGCGAGGTCGGTGGGCGCCCGGCCCAGAACAATCACGCGGACTCCGACGAGAGCCCCGCCGGCCACGTCCGGGCTCTTCTTCACCCCGTCGCCGATAGCGACGACAGTCTGCGCGCCCTCGACGACGCTCGCGCCGTCGAGGGTCAACTCGGCTGGGCCGTTCGGCGTGCTACGGCTGAAGGGATTGAAGGTGAGACTGTCGCACAGTATGGTGATTCCGTTATTATAATACCAGAAGTTCTCGGGTGTCGTCGTCAATGTCTCGACGATATCGCTGTTAATCTTCGTGGTACCGAGACTGGTACGGATGTTCCTGCTGAACAACAGATTTCCGTGCTGGGTATACCAGTCGGCGATCTCGCTTGCCGCGACGATCCCGGAATACGCCGTAAGAGGATGGCGAAGGTCGAACCACTCCTGCATTTTGGCGACGAGCCTGATCGGCTGTGGGGCGTTGCGGCGCAGGAGCATCGCCCTGATGTCCGCCGCCAGACAGTACTCGATATCCAGGACGTCGCCGTGCTTGTTGAAAATTTTGACGGCGTCGTCGAATTTCTGCCGGACCTCGGCCGAGGGCGCCTGGCTTCCCATCAGGACGATCGTCATGGTGATACGCCGGCCGGCGTCGAGCAGTACTGTACGCACCCGTTCCGCGAGCACCTGAAGTCGCTCGTTGAAGGGGTCGAACTCGTGCTGGTCGATCAGGCGGAGTCCTTCGAGTGTCTTGAGCGCATCGCCGGTATTGAGGCCGGCCTCGCCGCGGTCGCTCCACTTCGACTGGATCAGCCAGAGTTGTGGCTCGCTCCTGGCCACGGTGATCGCGTCGATACCGAAATCGTTACGCCCATCGATGACCATCTCGGCGGCCTCGGCTGTGTCACAGTCGAGGCGGTCCCGTGCTACCAGTGCGGCCAGCGCACGGGAGAGGAACTTGCGGCGCCGCTCGGCCGGATCCGGATGGGTCACGTCGCTGGTGTCGATCAGGCCGTCGAACTCGCGTGCCAGTGCCTCCCTGACCGCTACAACGGTCCCGGGAACTGGTCTTCCCGCTCTTCCACTCACCTGATCCACCGCCCCTTCGCCGCACTGTGTATGCGATCTTACGGGGCGTCCCATTTGCGGGAGTAAAGTATCTCCTCTTGTCTGAGCAGCCGGCTGTGCCCCGGCTGCCGGACGTGAAGCCGGGCGGCCGAGACAGGGACGCGGACGAGATGGCCTGTAAGCCCCGGCTTGGCCAGCGCCCTGGCCACCATCATCAAACGACTCCGCGATGCCAACGGCGGCCCTATCCATCTGGTCGCCTGCTACGACCTGTACGAGCGCGTTCCCTATCTGCCGTCCGCCAGTCACAGGCGGGGCGGTGCTGTCTGCCTGGGGGCGGCTCGCAACGGGAGGGGTAGGGCCTGATGGGTAGCCCGGCCGTAACGGCCGACAGCACCTTGGAAGGTAACGCGCGGCCCACCGCCACCAGCCGGTCCCCGACCAGCCGGCCCATCACCGTCTTCGCCGGCGCCGAGACCACCCCACCCCGGCCGAGCAGCGTCCCCACCCTCGGTGAAGCTGAACTGTGGAGGGTTAGGCACGGTTCCGCGGTCCGCGACTTGTGACGGCCACGGGCCCTTGGACCTTGCTCCGGGGGTGCCGACTCCGGGGTGCCGAGCGGCGGCTCGGGTCAGAGGTGCCGGTACACCTCACGTCGATGGGCGACGTGGACGATCGTGACGAGAATGCGGGTGTGGTCGACCTGGTAGATCACCCGGTATTCACCAACTCTGATCCGCAGTATCCTGCTGGGTTGGCCGGTGATGGCCCGGGCCCCCGAGAGGCGGGGTTCCGCCGCGAGTCGTGTTATCGCGATCAGGATCCGTCGAGTGGTGGAGGCGTCGAGCTTGCGCAGCTCTCGCAGCGCCGCAGTCGTCCACTCGACGGTGTGCGCCACGTCAGTTCAGGCCGAACTCGGCGAGGACGTCGGCGTGGGGTACGCGAGGCTCCTCGGCGGCCAGCGCCTCTCGGGCGACGGCGAGATCCGCTTCGTCCTCCGCCGCTTCCAGCTCACGGAGATCTTCTATGGAGATCACTGCCGCGACCGCGCGGCCGTGACGGGTCAGGACGATCCGCTCATGGGCGTGCTCCGCCTTGGAGACGATCTCGCCGAGGTGGTCGCGTGCCTCGCTGATCGGCATCTCGCTCATCCCCAGATTGTACAAACCGGGGAGTGGTCGGGCCGCTGAGGCGGACGAGGTGGCCTGTAAGCCGGGTCCTGTACCGGCTAGCCTCACGGCTCGTCGGCGGCGACCATCTCTCTCGGGCTGCCGTTGCCGGCAGCCTCTAGCGGTCCACCCGCAGGCTCGGGCGGGCAGCCCTCGAACCTCGAACGCCTGCGCGGTCCGCGGCCTCGCGGCTACGGGCCTTCTGACCTTGCTCCGGGCGGGGTTTACCGAGCCGCCCAGGTCACCCTGGGCGCTGGTGCGCTCTTACCGCACCGTTTCACCCTTACCGGCGCCGGAACCGGCACCGGCGGTCTGTTTTCTGTGGCACTGTCCCGCGGGTCACCCCGGGTGGGTGTTACCCACCGCCCTGCCCTGTGGAGCCCGGACTTTCCTCGGCGACGCCGGACGAGCCGGCACCGACGCGGCCGCCCGGCCAACTCGTCCGCTTCCTTCAGTATAGAGTGCTTCCCGGTCTACGCTTCCTGGGCGTAGGGCTGATCGGGCTGTCGGTGCGCGGAGCCGGCCGATCGGGCGGTATGGCGGCGGATCGAGGAACAGGACGATCATGACGGGACCGAAGCAGCCGGGCCGAGGCTTCGGCAACGCGAGGCGTACGGCCTCTCCGCCCGCCGTTCCGCCCGCGCCCGCGGCGCCGGCGGCGGCCGGGCAGACCCCCGCGGCCTCGCCTTCCGGAACGCCTGCCGGCCAGGTTCCGGTTGGTCCGGGCGCCGTGGCGCCCGTTCCGCACCAGCCGGCCCACCCGGGCGGACCGGATTCTCCCGGCGTCCCGGGTGCGCCCACCGGCGGGGCCCGGCCGTCGCGTCGCGGGGTTGCCTACACCACCTATGCGATCACCGTGCTGGTGCTGCTCATCGCGATCGCCGTCGTGGTCTTCGTCGTGCAGAACGACGCGCGCGTGAGCATCTGGCTGTTCGGTTCGACCAGGCAGATGTCGGTCGCGGGTGCACTGGCCGCCTCGGCCGCCGCCGGTCTCGTCGTCGGCCTACTCATCGGTGTCATTCCTCAGATCAGGCTGCGCCGCGAGTTGCGCCACCTGCGTCGCGCGGCCGGCCACCGGTAGCTGAGCGGAGTCCTCGGCCGCGGGTCGGCCGGTAGCCGGTTGGTGGAAGGCACGTCGGCAAGATGCCAGGCGGATCTCACCGCGTCGGTACAGTCCGGGTCGTGACGTCGTTGCGAACAGATCTGCCACCGGGAGCACAACTCCCGCCACGCCCAGCGAACGCACCGGCGCCCGGCACCGTGCTGCCGTCCCACTACGTGCGGTGCTTCGCCTGCGGTGACCAGTCCGCCCACGGACTGCACCTACGGGTCGACGCCGATGCCGGCCTCGCGCTGTGCGCGACGTTCGAGGTGACCGAGCATCATCAGGGAGCGCCGGGCCTCGCCCATGGTGGCTTGCTCAGCTGCGCCCTCGACGAGGCGTTGGGTGCGCTCGGGCATCTGACCCGGACCAGCCTGGTGACCGGCCGGCTGGAGACGGACTTCCTGCGGCCGGTACCCGTGGGCACCGTCCTGCACCTGAGGGCGCGGGTCGAGGGCGTGCTCGGCCGGCGGGTCTACGCCAGTGGCGAGGGACGATTGAACAGCCCTACCGGACGGGTCGCGGTCCGGGCCCGAGGGCTGTTCGTCGAAGTGCCCCTGGAGCACTTTGTCACCCATGCCCGGGCCGAGGACATCCAGGCGATCGAGCAGGATCCGGACCTGATCCGGCTGCGCGAACATCAGACCATTTCCTGATCTTCGAATCTCCTGGTCTTCGAATCTCGGAATCTCGGAATCCGCTCACGGGCGGGACTCGTTTGCTCGCCGTGATTCGACCGCACGAACCGTCACATCTCCGTCACAGATCCGTCACAGATGTAGCTGGCACGGTGGGCGTGGCCTCCGGGTCTGTCGGGATGCTCCATCGACCGTTGCCTCGGCCACTGCGTCGGAACGTTCGGAGCGGCGGTCGGCCCCGGCGGCCAACCCTCGCCGGCTGTCGGTCGGCTCGCGGCGGAAAGCTCGGCGGAAAGGAGGGCGCGGTGCCGGCGATGTCGCTGCGCTCTGGCGATCCGGAGCGGATCGCCCGGTTCACGCTCACCGCGCGGCTCGGCTCCGGTGGTATGGGAGTCGTCTACCTCGGCATCGACGACGAGACCGGAGGGCCGGTCGCCCTCAAGGTGATCCGGTCGGACTTCACGGCCGATCCCGAGTTCCGCAGCCGGTTCCGTCGCGAGGTCGCGGCCGCCCGGGCGGTCGACGGTGCCTGCACCGCGAGGCTGGTCGATGCCGATCCCGACGCCGAGGATCCGTGGATGGCAACCGAGCACATCCACGGCCAAAGCCTCGCCGAGGCGATCGCCGACCGGGGCGCGCTGACCATGCCGGTCGTCATGGCGCTGGCGACCGGGCTCGCCGAGGCCCTGAAGGCCATCCACGACGCCGGCATCGTCCATCGGGACCTGAAACCGGGCAACGTGATCCTCAGCGAGGACGGCCCGAAAGTGATCGACTTCGGCATCGCGGCGGCGGTCGACGCGACGGCCGCGACCAGGACGGGGGTGTTGCTGGGCAGCCCGGGTTACATGGCCCCGGAGCAGGTCACCGGACGCGGCGAGATCGGCCCGCCGGCGGACGTCTTCGCCTGGGGCCTGACGGTACTGTTCGCCGCGTCGGGGCGACCCCCCTTCGGGACCGGCCGGCCCGACGCGCTGCTGTACCGGGTGGTCCACGACGAGGCCGACACCGGGGATGTTCCGCTGGCCCTGCGCCCAGCGGTCCGCGCGGCGTTGCTCAAGGAGCCTATGGCCCGGCCGAGCGCCCACGCGTTGCTGCGCGTGCTGATCGGGTCTACTGGCGACCCGGAGCGCGAGACACGCCGGATACTGCGGGACGCCTGGCTCGCCCCACCGGTGACGACCCGCATGAGGAGCCTTCTGCCGGCCGCGGAGGAGGATACCCATGACGCCAAGACGCAGATTCGCCTCGATGCGCCGGAGAGCGCCGGCGCGTGGGTGCGAGTGGGCGACGGTGCGGGGACAAACGGTGCGGGGACAGCGGGCCGGGCGCCACGCGGGACCGGTGATCCGGCGGGGGACCCCGGGCAGGCTGGCGAGCTTCGGCAGGTCGGCGAGTCCGGGCAGGTCGGCGGGTCCGCGCTCGGCGAGGATGACGATCAGGCCGGTGGCCGGCCGGCTGACGGTGATCATGATGCGGCCGCTTCCGCCGGGGCAGCTCCCGCCGGGGCGAAGCGGCCCCTGTCCGGCCGGCGGGCCCGTGCCCGGCGCCACCCGCGCCGGACCGCGGGTCTGGCTGCCCTGGCCGCGACACTCGCGGGCCTGGCCGCCCTGAGCGCCTCCGAGGCCGCCGGCGACCTCGGTCCGCAGGCCCCCGGGACGGCCGCCAGTTCCCAGGCGACGGCCGGGGAACCGGGGCCCGGCCCGCACGGCGTGCCACTCACCCCGTCGTCGCGTGACGACGTCCCGGCCCGATCGGGACATACTCCTGGGCCACCGGGGCTCCCCGCGCCCTCACCCTCTGTCATCGTTCCTCCTGCCGGCCTGTCGTCGGGGCGGCCGATCCCCGGATTCCGGGGCACGGTCGGCCAGCTCATGCAGGCCAAGGCGTTCACCGGCTTCGTCGCCGCCCACGACACCCAGATCGTCTTCCTCGACATCTCCACCCTCGCCGAGGGTAACGAAGGGGCCTTCTACCCCGGACCGGACTTTGGGGGGGACAACCGGCCCAACTTCACCCTCTTCGACGCGTGCGGGGCGCTCGGGCCGGGGGAGCCGCCCGGCTTCGAGCCGGGGAAGGAGTGCTTCGGGAGCACGTACCGCCTTGCCGAGATGGCGCACAGCGGTGCTTCCTTCGGCTACGTGCAGGGTTCCTACCGGCTGCGTGGTTATTTCTGGGTCGACCTGGTACCCGGAATGCACCAGGGATTCGTGAACATCAATCTGCGGGCCGTCGACGCCCGGGATCTTCCGCGTTGACGGACCGGTGGTGTTCCGCCGGGTTGGGCCTATTTTTCAGGAAAAAACTAAATAAGGAAGGTTTGTGCATCCGGTGCAGGTCGGGTGCCCGCGGTGTTTGTACGGCCGGGTTCATGGAGACGAAGAGGAGGCAGACTCACGCTCTGGGGGTGCCCGGTGTTCCAAATTCTCTGGATCGTTCTGGCCGGTCTGGTGATCGGTCTTCTGGCCCGTCTGATCGTCCGGGGTCGGCAGAACATCCCACTCTGGCTGACGGTCGGGTTCGGCATCATCGGCGCGCTGGTGGGTAACGTGATCGCGAGCGCGCTCGGCGTGCGCCACACCGGCGGCTTCGACTGGATCCGGCACATCCTGCAGGTTGGTGTCGCGGTCGCGCTGGTCGCGATCGTCTCCCCGATGTGGGCGGCGCGTCGTGGGCAGAGCACCGGCACCCGGCGCACCGCGGGCCGACCCTAGCCCGGTGTGCGTACCGGGCGGTGATGCGGGGAAGCGGCCGGTCAGCGGCCGCGGCTCACCCAGTCGTCGTAGTCGACACCCTCCTCACCGATGGTCGTGTCGTCGCCGTGACCGGTGTGCACGACGGTGTGCGCGGGCAGGGTGAGCAGCCTGGTACGGATCGAGGCCAGGATGGTCGGGAAGTCGGAGTAGGACCGCCCGGTCGCCCCGGGACCCCCGCGGAAGAGTGTGTCGCCGCTGAACAGGACCGGGTCGCCGTTGATCTCCCCGAACAGGCAGATCCCGCCGGGAGAGTGGCCCGGGGTGTGCAGGACGCGCAGCGCGCCACCTTCGGGCAGGCCGATGAGCTGTCCGTCCGCGAGCGCACGGTCGGGCGCCCGGTGCGGATAGATCGCCTTCCACAGCACCACGTCGGCGGGGTGCAGCGCGATGGGCGCCCGGACCAGGTCCGCGAGCTCCGCCGCCGCATTGATGTGGTCGTTATGACCGTGCGTAGTGATGATCGATGTGACCACGCGGGTGCCGATGGCCGCCGCGATCACCGACGGGTCGTGCGCGGCGTCGATGACCAGTACCTCGTCGTCGTTTCCCACGAGCCAGACGTTGTTGTCGACCGTGAACGACTGACCGTCGAGCGTGAAGTCGCCGCGCGTGATCACCCGATCCACCCGAAGCCCGGTATTGACGATCATTGCGTCCCCTCCTCGACCCGATCGGTCTGCCCGCTGCCCGCTGCGCGTGTCGCGGGTGCCGTCGGACGGCGGTGCACCCGGTGGGGTCGACCGTATCCGGCGGTTCCCGGCTCCGGGTGGGCCCGCCGCCGACGAACCTCGCCACTAAACAAAGGTTCAGTGAACGATGGTTCAGTAGATGGCGGCCCGGTGAACGACGACTCAGAGGATGACGACGCTGCGCAACACGTCGCCGCGCTGCATCCGGGTGAACGCCTCCTCGACGTCGCCGATCCCGATGGTCTCGGTGACGAAGGCGTCGAGGTCGAGCCGGCCCCGGCGATAGAGGTCGATGAGGATCGGGAAGTCGCGGCTCGGCAGGCTGTCGCCGTACCAGGACGACGACAGGTGACCGCCGCGGCCGAGGACCTCGGCGAGCGGCAGCTCCACGGTCATCGCCGGGTCGGGTACACCCACCAGGACCAGCCGTCCCGCCAGGTCGCGGGCGTCGAAGGCCTGGCGGTAGGTCTCCGGGCGGCCCACCGCCTCAATGACCACATCGGCGCCGAAGCCGTCGGTGAGCGCCCGGATGGCCGCCACCGGATCGCCTGCCGTGGCATTCACGACATCGGTGGCACCGAAGTGTCGGGCCCAGGTGAGCTTCCGGTCGTCGACATCGACCGCGATGATCTTCCGTGCTCCCGCGATCGAGGCGCCGGCGATCGCCGCGTCGCCGACCCCGCCGCAGCCGATCACTGCCACCGTCTCACCCCGGGTGACCCTGCCGGTGTTCACGGCGGCACCGAAACCGGCCATCACCCCGCAGCCGATCAGCCCGGCCGCCTCTGGCCGGGCCGCGGGGTCCACCAGCACGCACTGGCCCGCGGCGACCAGGGTCAGCGGCGTGAACGCACCGATGCCCAGCGCCGGCGCCAGCGGCGTCCCGTCCGCCAGGGTCATCGAATTTCGCGCGTTGCGGGAGTCGAAGCAATACCAGGCCATGCCGCGCCGACAGGCCCGGCAGGTTCCGCAGGGGGCCCGCCAGGCCAGCACCACGTAGTCACCGGGGGCCAGACCCACCACGCCCTCGCCCACCGATTCGACGGTGCCGGCCGCCTCGTGCCCCAACAGGAACGGATAGTCGTCGTTGATCGCGCCCTCGCGGTAGTGCAGGTCGGTATGGCATACGCCGCAGGCGCGCACCCGTACCCGTGCCTCGCCCGGACCCGGATCTGGAACAACGATCTGCTCCAGCGAGACCGCGGCGCCCTTCTCCCGGGCCACCACCGCTTCCACCGTCTGCGCGCTCATCCCGGATCCCTTCTCCTCGAGTCTCCTCGAGCACTGGTCGGAGAGATGAATCCCTCGTCGAACCGGAGCGGTCACCCCGATGTCTGACTTTCCTACCTCCGTTGGTGGGCTCCGTCCAACACAGGTGGGGTCCGTCCAACACAGGTGGGGTCCGTCCAACACAGGTGGGGTCCGTCCAACGTGGTCACGCCGCTCATGGCGCGACACGCCGCTTTACGGCCACCCGGCGCCACCGAGAACGGGTCGGTGTCGGTACGCTCCTACCGGTCCGTTTCTGCTCTTTGTAGAAGGAGCAACCCCTCAGTGGTCCGTTTCACCGACACGTCGTCCGTCGCCTCACCGACCCGCCGCTTCTACGGGGAGGTGACGGTCGGTGATCCTCGCCTGTCCGAGGACGGGCGGCTCGAGGCCGGCGGTGAGAGTGTCGATGCGGGGGTGGGCGAGCCCGGGCCCACCGGGCGGCCGCTGCCGTCGTTTCCCGTCCCGCCCCCGCTGGCGTCGCACGGTCCCGCCTGGATCGTCGCGATGTGCAACCAGAAGGGCGGGGTCGGCAAGACCACCAGCACGATCAACCTGGGTGCCGCGCTCGCGGAGTACGGCCGGCGGGTACTCCTCGTCGACTTCGATCCTCAGGGTGCGCTGTCGGTCGGGCTCGGCGTCAACCCGATGCAGTTCGACCTGACGGTGCACGACCTCCTGCTGGGCGGGGACGCCGACGTCCGCGAGGTGATCGTCGAGACCCAGGTCGACGGGCTCGACCTGCTGCCGAGCAACATCGACCTGTCCGCCGCGGAGGTGCTGCTGGTCACCGAGGTCGGCCGCGAGCACAGCCTCGCCCGCGCGCTGGCGCCGATCCTCGACGAGTACGACGTCATCCTCGTCGACTGCCAGCCCTCGCTCGGCCTGCTGACCGTGAACGCGCTGACGGCGGCGGACGCCGTCATCGTCCCGCTGGAATGCGAGTACTTCGCGCTGCGGGGAGTGGCGCTGCTGTTGCAGACCATTGACAAGGTGCGCGAGCGGCTCAACTCACGCCTGGAGCTCGCCGGTATTCTGGCGACCATGTACGACGCCCGCACCCTGCATGCCCGGGAGGTGCTGGCCCGGGTCGTCGAACGGTTCCCGGACGAGGTGTTCCACACTGTGATCAACAGGACGGTTCGGTTCCCGGAGACCACGGTGGCCGGCGAGCCGATCACCACCTACGCCCCGACGTCGGTGGGGGCTGCTGGCTACCGGCGACTCGCCCGGGAACTGATGGTCCGGCACGACACGCCGCCGGCCGTCGGCTGAACCGAGACAACGGGGCGATCGGGGCGAAAAGGTAGCGACGTGCTGTTCCACCTTGCCGAACCCGCGGCGCTTCTCGGGATCCTCCTCGCCTTCCTCATCGGGATCTTCGCCCACGACGCCGCCCAGGTGCTCGTGGCCCGGCTAGTCCGTGACCCGACCCCGATGCGCTCGGGGCGGCTGACGACGGGCCTGAAGGACCGGCTCAGCCCGTTCAGCGGAGTCGCTGTCTTCGTCGTCGGCTACGGCTGGGCCGAGTCGGTGCCCATGAACGACGTGTGGCGGCGGCGCCGGTTCCACGTGGCCGCCGCCGTCCTGGCCGGACCGCTGGCGTATCTCCTGCTCGCCCTGGCAACCCTGGCGGTGTTCCAGCCGCTCGGCGAGCCGGGGCTGGTGCGGCTCGGTGACCGCGTCACCGAGGTGACGGTGCCGAACAGCTTCGGTGCCGAGCTCGCGTTGTGGATGGCCGTCACGTTCGGGTCGATGTTCATCGTCAGCCTGATCCCGGTCCCCCCGACAGACGCCGGGCGGCTGCTGTTCCTGCTCGGCCCGACCACGGCAGGCTGGCGCAAAGCCCGGTACCAGTTAGCCGAGCGCAACATCGGGTTGGGCATCCTGCTGGCGTTGTTGCTGCTGCCGGTGCTGTTCGTCGGATTCCCCTCGGTCATCGGCCAGCTCATCGGCCCGTTGCTGCGGGGACTCGCCTCGCTGATAGGCCTCAATCTGGGGTGATGATGATCACGCCGACGGCCGGGGCGTAGCGTGGCGCCATGACCCGGTCTCGAGCCGCTCCGGCCGACCAGGCCGACGGGAGGGCCGCCCCGCGTACCGGCGTGCCGACGGGTCGTGGTGGGCGCACGGAGACCTTCGTCGTCGAACTCGACAACTTCACCGGCCCCTTCGACCTGCTGCTCTCGCTCATCGCCAAGCATCGCCTCGACGTGACCGAGGTCGCGCTCTCCCAGGTCACCGACGAGTTTGTCGCGCACATCCGGCGGCTGGGGGACCAGTTCGACCTCGGCCAGGCCACCGAGTTCCTGGTGATCGCGGCGACCCTGCTCGACCTGAAGGCGGCCCGGCTGCTGCCGGGTGCCCTGTCCGAGGACGAGTCGGCGGACCTGGCCCTGCTGGAGGCCCGCGACCTGCTTTTCGCCCGGCTACTGCAGTACAAGGCGTACAAGGAGGCTGCGGCGCTCTTCGCCGGCCTCATGGCCCTGGAGGCGCGCCATACCCCCCGGGCGGTACCCCTGGAGCCCCGTTACGCCGCCGCGCTGCCGGAGGTCCAGATTGGCATCGGCCCGACGGAGCTCGTGGCGCTCGCGGCCCGGCTGCGTGAGCCGCTGCCGCCGCCGCTGGTCGCGACCGATCACGTGCACCTGCCCCGGATCAGCGTGCGGGAGCATATGCTCGCCGTCATCGCGATGCTGCGTGAGGTGGGCACCGCGACCTTCGGGATGCTGTGCGTCGGCTGCCGGCAGACCATCGAGGTGGTGGCCCGGTTCCTGGCGCTGCTGGAGCTCTTCCGCGAGGGCCGGATCTCCTTCGACCAGCAGGTCCCGCTCGGTGAGCTGACGGTGCGCTGGATCGCCCTGGATCCGGCGGTCGAGGCCGACGCCCCGCCGATCGGCCACGGGCTGTTCGGATCTGATCGGTACGGTGGGGACGCGGAGGAGGAGTCGCGGGAGGTGGCGTCGTGACTGGGACTGCCGGGGAGGCCCGGCCGCCGCTGGGTGCGTTGCTTGAGGCGGTCCTCATGGTCGCGGAGAAGCCGGTCGGCGTCGCGGAGCTCGCGACCGGCCTCGGCGCCCCGGCGCTGGAGGTCGAGCGGCTGCTCGCGCAGCTCGCCGAGCAGTATGCCCGCGACGGCTGCGGCTTCCGGCTGCGGCACACCGGTGGCGGCTGGCGCTTCTACACTGCGGACGAGTGCGCCCCCTGGGTCGAGCGCTTCGTGCTCGCCGGCCAATCGGCCCGGCTGTCGCAGGCTGCGCTGGAGACCATGGCCGTCGTCGCCTACCAGCAGCCGGTGAGCCGGGGGCGGATCTCGGCGGTGCGGGGTGTCTCCGCCGACGGAGTCATCCGCACCCTCACCGCCCGCGGCCTGGTCGAGGAGGTAGGGCACGATCTGGAGACCGGCGCGATCCTCTACGGCACCACCGACTACTTTCTCGAACGGATGGGGCTGCGCGGGCTCGACGAACTGCCGCCGCTCGCCCCCCTGCTGCCCGGTCTCGATGAGATTGATGACATTGTTACGTCATGAGCACCAGGTTCCCGTCATGAGTACCGGTGACCGCCCGGACGAGCCCCAGGACCAGGGCATCCGGCTGCAGAAGGTGCTGGCTGCCGCCGGGGTGGGCTCCCGCCGGCACAGCGAGGAGTTGATCGCTGCCGGTCGGGTCCGGGTGGATGGCACCGTGGTGCGCGAGCAGGGCCGCCGGGTCGATCCCGAAACCGCCCTCATCGAGGTCGACGGTGAGCGGATCGTCACCAGGGCGGGCCTGGTCCACTTGGCGTTGAACAAGCCGCGCGGGGTGCTCTCGGCGATGTCGGACGAGCGGGGCCGGCCGACGATCGCGGATCTGCTCATGGAGTTCGGCGGCGGGCTGTTCCACGTCGGCCGGCTCGACGCCGACAGCGAGGGGCTGCTGCTCGTCACCAACGACGGGGAGCTCGCACACCGGCTCACCCATCCCTCGTTCGCCGTCCCCAAGACCTACCTCGTCGAGGTGTCCGGTCTGCTGCGCCGCGACGTCCTGCGCCAGCTGCGCGCGGAGGTCGAACTCGACGACGGCCCGGTGCGCGCGGACTCGGCGCGCGTCGTCGACAACGCGAACGGACGGGTGATGGTCGAGGTCGTTGTGCACGAAGGGCGCAAGCACGTCGTCCGCCGGATGATGGACGCCGTCGGCCACCCGGTACATCGGCTGGTGCGCACCCGGTTCGGGGCGGTGTCGCTGGGAACCCTGCGCGCTGGGCGGGCCCGTCACCTCACCCGTCACGAGATCGGCACCCTGTATCACCGCGTCGGTCTCTAGGCTCGAGGCTTTAGGCTCAAGGCCATGGTCGGGTCGGGATGGGATGTCGCATGCCTTCCGCGCCTGCGCCGGGTCGGGGTCGTCGGCACGGGCCTGATCGGGACCAGTATCGGTCTCGCGCTGTCGGCAAGGGGCATCGAGGTCCTGCTCCGCGACATGGACGAGGCACAGGTTGCGCTTGCCGAGAAGATGGGGGCCGGGCGGCCGTGGGCGGGGGAGCGGGTCGATCATGCGGTCGTCGCCACCCCGCTGCCGAGTGTCGCGGCCCAGGTACGCGCCCTGGCCCGCTCCGGCCTCGCGGACACGATCAGCGACGCCGGCAGCGTCAAGGTCCGACCGTTGGTCGAGGGAGTCCAGCTCGGCTGCGACCTCACGACGTGGTGCCCAGCCCACCCCATCGCCGGCCGGGAACGGCACGGGGCCGTCTCCGCCCGGGCGGACCTGTTCGCCGAGCGGGTCTGGGCGGTCTGTCCCGTCCCGCACACCGGGTCGGCCGCGGTGCACGCCACGGTGGCGCTGGCGTTCGCCTGCGGGGCCACGCCGGTGCGGACCACCCCGCAGCGTCACGACGCGGCGATGGCGTCGGTCTCCCACGTGCCCCAGATCGTCGCGAGCGCGCTCGCGGGGGTGCTCGTCGGGCTGCCGGAACGGGACGTGCCCTTCGTCGGGCAGGGGTTCCGCGACACCACCCGGCTCGCCGACAGCGACGCCGAGCTGTGGTCGGGGATCATCGAGGGTAACCGCGGCCCGATCGCCGAGCGGGTACGTTCCCTCGGCGCCCAGCTCACCGCGCTCGCCGGCGTCCTCGACACCGGTTCCGGTGACGAGGTCACCGCCGCGGTCTCCCGGCTCATGCGGTGCGGCCAGGCCGGCCGTGCGCTGCTTCCGCGCAAGCCCGGCGCCCCGGCGCAGTCCTGGGGCTGGGTGGGGGTCGTGCTCGATGACCGACCTGGCCAGCTCGCCGCGCTCGTCGGCTTCATCAGCCAGTGGCAGATCAACATCGAGGATGTCGGGCCCTTCGAGCACAGCCTCGACGCACCCGCCGGCATCGTCGAGCTCGCGGTGGACCCGACGGCCGCGGACGAGCTCGTCGACCGGTTGACGCTCAACGGCTGGACGACATACCGGCGATCCTGATGCGGTACCGAGTAGCCTGATCCGGGTTGCACATGTCGGCATCCGCGGGGGCGCGATCCGACAACTTCATTATGTGACCGGGACGGAGGAATCGGGTGAAGCCCGACCACGGGTCTGCGCTGTCGGCAGGAAGCATGGTCACCGACAGCCGGGAGGGAACGTCTGCGCCGCTCGGGTCCGAGGGAGATGGTCCCGCGGTCCACGAAGGCGGGGCCGAGGGTCTGATCGTGGCGGTCGACGGTCCCGGAGGGTCGGGGAAGAGCACCGTGGCCCGCGAGATCGCCCGCCGTCTCGGCCTGCGGTACCTCGACACCGGGGCGATGTACCGCGCAGTCACCCAGCTCGCGCTGGAACGGCGGATCGACATCGAGGACCCGGCGGCGGTCGCGGAGCTGGCCGAGCGGGCGGTGATCTCGGTCGGTACGGACCCGGACGAGCCCTCGATCGCCATCGACGGTGTCGGGGTGGACGCCCAGATCCGCACCCGCGCGGTGACTAACGCGGTCAGTGCGATCGCGGCGGTGCCGGCGGTGCGGGCGTTGCTCGTCACTCAACAGCGTCAGGTGATTGCCGCCGCGTTGCCGGCCGGCGGCATCGTCGTGGAGGGTCGCGACATCGGCTCGGTCGTGGCGCCGGGCGCCCAGATCAAGGTCTTCCTCACCGCCTCGACCGAGGTCCGTGCGCTGCGTCGCTCCCGCCAGCTCGGGGAGAAGGGCGTTGACGACGTCGCCCGGACCCTCGCCGAACTCGACCGGCGCGACGCGCTCGACAGCAACCGGGCAGCGGACCCGCTGGCCATCCCGCCCGACGCGATGGTTCTGGACTCGACGGCCCGGTCGGTGCCCGAAGTCGTCGACGAGGTGCTTCGGCGTTGCGAGCAGCTGCCGAATCGGACGAGATGACCACGTCGAACCCCCGCGCTGAGGCTCCCCGCGCTGAGGCCGCTCGGCCGGGCGACGGTGCCGGCGAACGTGCCGCGGAGGCGGCCGGGCGGGCCGCCCGGGTCGCGCGTGGACCGGTCCACCGGGGTGCCGCGTCACCGGTCTACAACGACCTCCCGCACCGCGTCCTCAAGCCCGGGGTCCGCTGGTTCCTCAACCGGGTGGTCATGCAGATCAGCCTGGAGGGGCTCGAGAACGTCCCCTTCGACGAACCGTTGATCTTCGCTGGGAACCACAGCAGTTGGCTGGATGGCCCGTTGGTGGTGATCGAGTCCCCGCGGACCGTGCGCTGCCTGAGCAAGATCGAGATGTACCGGGGGGTGCTCGGCC
Source organism: Frankia sp. CgKIO3 (assembly GCF_977946435.1). NCBI lineage: Bacteria > Bacillati > Actinomycetota > Actinomycetes > Frankiales > Frankiaceae > Frankia > Frankia sp. CgKIO3. The sequence goes on from NZ_CDWTMO010000011.1 coordinate 45,772, forward strand.
GGGCGCTGCTGTTCAGCGGTCAGATTCCGATCGATCGTGATCGGGCCGACCGGGAGGCCCTGCACACCGCACTGGACGAGCTCTCCCGCGGCGGGGCGATCGGGTTGTTCCCCGAGGGCACCCGGGGCAGCGGGGAGATGGCGGCGGTCCAGCACGGTATCGCCTACCTCGCGGTGCACGGCCGCTGCCGCGTCCTACCGGTGGCCTGCATCAACACCGGTGCCGCCCTGCCCCGGGGGGCGCGCTGGCCGCGCCGGTCGGTGCCGATCCGGGTAGTCTTCGGTGCGCCGTTCGCGGTGGAGGTGCCGGCGAACCCACGTTCGCGCAAGGCGCTGGCCGCCGTCGCGGAGGACATCCGGATGCGCCTGCTCGACCATCTGGCGACCGTCCGGGCCGGAAAGGCCGGCGGGACCGGCGAGGCCGACCGGGCCGGCTCCGGGTAACCTGAGCAAGATTGCTGCTCGCTCCGGACGGGCGGGTGAGAGCCCCCGGCGATCCGGCCACGCTCGAGTGCCCGGCGCCGAGCCCGGGAATCACAGGCGATCCCGTCCCACGATGACAGTTGGCAGTGACAGTGATGAGCGGACAAGACCTATCAACGGACCTCGGCGCGGCCGGGTTCGACCGGTTCGCCGACGGTGGCCTCGGCGATGACGTCGGTGGCCCCGACGGGTTCGTCGGCGAGTTCGACGGCGAGTTCGCGAGCCCCGGGGCCGGTCAACCGGTGGTGGCCGTCGTGGGGCGACCCAACGTGGGCAAGTCGACGTTGGTCAACCGCATCCTCGGCCGGCGCGCCGCGGTCGTCGAGGACGTCCCCGGGGTGACCCGTGATCGCGTCGCCTACGACGCGGTCTGGAGCGGGCGGCGGTTCACCCTCGTCGACACCGGCGGCTGGGAACCCGACGCGACGGGGCTGGCCGCCCAGGTCTCCGAGCAGGCCCGCGCGGCGCTCGACACCGCCGATGCGGTGCTGTTCATCGTGGACGTCGTCACCGGCGCCACCGACGCCGACGAGGCGGTCGCCCGGGTGCTGCACCGCTGCGGGCTGCCAGTGATCCTGGTGGCGAACAAGGTCGACGACGTACGATTCGAGGCTGATGCGGCGGCGCTGTGGAGCCTCGGGCTCGGCGAGCCGCACCCGGTCTCGGCCCTGCACGGCCGGGGCAGCGGAGACCTGCTCGACGCCGTGCTCGCCGCGTTGCCCGAGGCGCCGCGCGAGATCCTCACCGAGTCCGACGGCCCCCGGCGGGTCGCACTGATCGGCCGGCCCAACGTCGGCAAGTCGAGTCTGCTGAACAAGCTCGCCGGCAGCCGGCGGTCGTTGGTGCACGACGTCGCCGGCACCACCCGGGACCCGGTCGACGAGCTGGTGACGGTCGGCGGCGAGGAGTGGATGTTCATCGACACCGCCGGGCTGCGCCGTCGCGTCCGGGAGGCCTCCGGCGCCGAGTACTATTCGTTGCTGCGCACCGCCTCGGCCCTGGAAGCCGCCGAGGTCGCCATCGTCCTGCTCGCCGCGGACGAGCCGGTGACCGAGCAGGACCAGCGGGTCATCTCGATGGTCGTCGACGCGGGACGGGCCCTCGTCCTCGCCTTCAACAAGTGGGACTTGGTGGACACCGACCGCCGGCTCACCCTGGAACGGGAGATCGTCCGCGACCTCGGCCGGGTCGCGTGGGCGCCGCGGGTGAACGTCTCGGCCCGTACCGGGCGTGCGACCGACCGGCTCGCCCCCGCGCTGCGCACCGCGCTGGAATCCTGGGGTACCCGGATCCCGACCGGCAGGCTGAACACCTGGCTGGGTGAGGTCGTCGCCGCGACCCCGCCGCCAGCGCGTGGAGGGCGGGTTCCGAAGGTTCTGTTCGCGACCCAGGCCGGAGTGCGCCCGCCGCGGTTCGTGGTGTTCACGACGGGTTTTCTGGAGTCGTCCTACCGCCGGTTCCTGGAACGCCGGCTCCGGGAGGACTTCGGCTTCGCCGGTTCGCCCATCTCGATCTCGGTGCGGGTGCGTGAACGCGGCGACCGCAGGGGCGGCGGCTGACGGTTGGACCGGGTTCCGGCCGCCAGCCGGGCGGGTTTTCCGGACCGGCCGGACGGCCGGGACGGCGTGACGGCGGCTTACGACGAAAAAACCCGTTGAGCAGGCTCACAAGCCTGACCAACGGGTTTTACCACCTCTGTCGGGACGACAGGATTTGAACCTGCGACCCCCAGACCCCCAGTCTGGTGCGCTACCAAGCTGCGCCACGTCCCGTACGGCAGCAACGTTACCGTACCGGCGACCACTACGGTGACCGGGGGTCGCGTCGTCAACGGCGCGACCCCCGGTCACCGTGCGTGGGCTCCGCGTGGGACCAGGCCGAGGCCGTCACCCACGAGGTGTCTGCACGCCGCATGGCCGCCGAACAGCAGGGTCAGCTCGCGCCCTGGGCACGCCGTCGGGCAACCCCGGCGCCGATCAGCAGGGCGCCTACTGCCGCACCGGCCAGTGGGAGCAGGGGTGAGGACCCGGGGTCGGCCATCCCGCCGCCACCTGCGGCGACACCGCCC
>NZ_CDWTMO010000012.1:0-39156 GCF_977946435.1 Frankia sp. CgKIO3
AGCGATCCTGCTGGCCCCGGTGATGGTCAGGTCGCGAGGAGTACGCGTTTGCGGAGGAGGTCGAAGTTCGCCCGGCCATACATCTGCCTTTTGATCATTTTGATGCGGTTCACGGCGCCTTCAACGGCACCGGAGCTCTGCGGCAGGGTGAGTCCGTTGCGGACGGCGTCGTAAGCCCGAGGGTGTCGTCGGCGTCGAGATTGTCGGGATGGGTGAGGATCCAGCTGGTGACGGTGCGGACCTTCGGTGCCGGTGGTGTGAGGGCCGGCGTGGCCGCGGCGGCGCGTAACGGGCGGAGGTAGTCGAGCACGGTCGCCTGGCTTCCGTTGTATCCGCGCTCGCGGATCTCGCGGAACAGCTGGCTGCCGTTGGTGGCGCCGGCAGCGGCTCGTTCGTGCAGGTAGGGCTTGTACGGTTCGAGGACCCGGCCGCGACCGTCGAGGGTCTTGGCCAGGATCTCCTCGATGCTGGTCGCGCGATGGTACTTGCGCACGGTTTCCCTGGCCAGGCCGACTTCCCGGGCGATCGGCTTGATCCCCATGCCCTTCCTGGACGGCGGCGTAACGCTGCCGTGCGTTGCGCACGAAAGCCCGCTGTTCGAACCGCTCGTCATCGTCGGCGGTGGTCGTGGTGTCGAGTTGCGGGCTCGGCCCGGCGTCGCGCTCGGCGGCGGGCGCGGGTTCTCGCAGGCACGACCGGTGCCGGCCCACGGTCTTCTCGACGTAGCCGGCCAGGTTGTGGAGCAGATCCACGACCCGGTGGGTGTCCACATCGACGAGCACCGTGCCGTACACCCGGCCCCGACGCATCGCGAAATCATCCACGCCGAGCGTGCTCACCGTGCCGACCTCGGAATCCGGCAGCTCCCGCACCCGTCGCAACAGCGTGCTATGGCCGGCCGCGAGCCCGAGCTGACCGGCCAGCCTGACGCCGGCCCGGCCCGCCAACGCCAGCCCGACCGCCTCGACCATCCGCCGCGCCAAAGGTGTGAACCGGGCATGCGGGCTCGTCAGCCCTCCTATCTGTTCGGCGAACGTGACCCGCGAACACCCGGCCGCGGTGCAGCGGAACCAACGGACCACCAGATCGACCTCGACCCGAGCACCCGCGACCGGGGCATCCACCAGCAGCCGCCGGTACCGGCCGTGCACCCGATCGGAGACCGATCCACAGTCCGGGCACCGTCCCTTCGCAGCACGGGCACGGACACCGAACCGCAGCCGGTCGCCGACTCGTTCCACCCGTTCCAGGACCACCTGCGCGAGATGAGGAAACAGAACCCCGAGGTTAGAGAGGCACCGGGCACATGATCACAGCACGGTTCCCATCGGCCGACGATGCCCCGGGGGGCCAGCAGGATCACAAGATCAGGACCAGATCCACATGGCGATCTGGACCCGTAGGCGTGCCGGCGTCGATCTTTCCAACCTGATCCGCTACTCCGACCGTGGGGTGCAGTACGTCGCCGTCCGGTACACCGAGCGCCGGGCCGAGGCGGAGGCCGTCGCTTCCGTGGGCTCGGTCGGTGATTCCTACGGCAATGCCAGGGCCGAGGCGTTCAACTCGCTGTTCAAGGCCGAATTGATCCGTAACAAGGGCCCGTGGGCGGGGCACGCCGATCTTGAGGTTGCCGTCGTGGAGTGCCTCGGCTGGTACAACCACCGGAGGCTCCCCGGGGAGATCAACATGGTCCCGCCCGCGGAGTACGAGGCCGCCTACGCGGCCACCCAGAACAAGATCGAGAACGCCTGGCAGCCCGCCGGCGCGTGACAACCCAGTCTCCATCAAACCCGGTACTTGACAACCCGCGCCGGACCAGTGGCGGCGCAACCTGCGCGTCATTCTCGACGACCTGCGCCCGCCGGCTCCGGACTGATGGCCGCGGTTCGGCCGGCCACGGTACGGGCCTGGGACCACATCTGAGCCAGATCGCCTCGGATGGTCAGGTACTCGGATGGTCAGGTAATGGTCAGGTAGTTGGCTGCTTGACGCCGCCTCCGGCGCTGGCCAGCGGTCCCAGCTGGTCCAGCGCGCGCAGCGTCGCGTCGGCGTCGGTGATGGTGAGCAGCCCGAACAGGGCGCGACGGACACCACGGGCGCGCAGCCTCTCGAGCGTGGCCTCGTCGGGATCCATGAGCGGAACGGTCACCGGTGGCGTCGCCACCCCGGCCCGGTCCGCCTCCTCGGCCAGCTCGTCCAGGCCTTGGATCAGCTGGTCGACCGGAAGGGGCGGAGTGAGCCAGCCGTCGCGCCCGGCGATGATCCGGCGGAAGGTCGTCGGGCCCCATCCCCCGATCCAGACCGGCGGATACGGTCGCTGCACAGGCTTGGGCCACTGGAAGACCGGATCGAAATCGACGAAGCGACCGTGGAACTCCGCCTCCTCGGTGGTCCAAAGCGCCTTCACCGCGGCCAACCGCTCCCGCATCAGCGCCATTCGAGTCGCCGGGTCGGTGCCGTGGTTACGCATCTCCTCACGCAGCCAGCCGGCGCCGACGCCGAGTTCGAAACGGCCCTCGCTGACCAGGTCCAGGCTGGCCGCTTCCTTCGCCAACAGGAGCGGGTCCCGCTGGACCACGAGCGCGACCGCGGTGCCCACGCGCAACCGGGTGGTCGCGGTCGCCGCGGCCGTCAGACTGACGAAAGGATCAAGATTGCGGTAGTAGTCGCGGGGAATCTCGCCAAGCTCGGGGTGCGCTGTCTCCCGTCGGGCGGGGATGTGGGTGTGCTCAGCGACGAACAGTGATTCGAAGCCGCGCTCCTCGATCGCCCGGGCGAGCTGAGCAGGCCTGATCTGTTCGTCAGTGACCGCGGTGAAGATCCCGATATCCATGCGTCGCACCGTAGAGTCTGCCATCAGTGTCAGGGTCAAGAGCGAGGGCTGGAGGCTGGTCCTGGTGTTGATCGGCGAGCTGTCGACACAAACCGGCGCCAGCGTGCGGTCCTTGCGCCATTACGAGAAGAACGGGCTGCTCGTGGCGGAGCGCGGCGCCAACGGCTACCGCCATTTCCCGGAGTCCGCGGTGGAGACGGTGGCCCGGATCCAGGTGCTGCTCGGCGCCGGACTGTCGGTGGCGACGATCCGCCAGGTGCTGCCCTGCACCATCGACGCGACGCCGCGGATCGTGCCGTGTGCCCAGCTGTCGGCGACACTGCGCCGCGAGCTGGACCGGCTGGAGCTACAGGCCGCGTACCTCGATCGCGCACGTTTCCTGATCTCGACGATGCTCGCGGCCTGAGCGCCACAGGAAGTAGCCGGGCCTCCGGGGCGCAGAACCCGTCAGCCGCCGGTACTAGTGGAGCCGTCGTGTCAATGCGATAGTGTCCCGCTCCACCCGCTCCACCCGCTCCACCCGCAACCCGCGCGACCCCGATGGGCCGCATGCTGCTCCAGATGCTCGCCATGTTCGCGCAGTTCGAACGCGACACGATCATCGACCGGGTCATCGCCGGCATGGAACGCAAAGCCGCCAAGGGCCTGTGGATGGGCGGCAACCGGCCCTTCGGCTACCAGGTCGACCGCGCCAACTGGAAACTGCTCGCCGACGAGAAGGAAGCGCCCGTCGTCCGTCTGATCTTCAACCTCTACGTCCGCGACCGGCTCGGCACCCGCGCCATCGCCAAGACCCTCAACGAACGCGGCCACCGCACCACCACCGGCGACCCCTGGTCCGGACACCAGGTGCTCCGCGTCCTGGACAACCGCATCTACCTCGGCGAACTGACCTTCCGCGAGATCACCGTCACCGACGCCCACGAACCGATCATCGAGGCGGCCCAGTTCGCTGAGGCCGAGAAGATCCTCACCATCCGCAGTGACGAACACACCCACCGGGCCGCCAGCGACTCCGACTACTACCTCACCGGCCGGATGCGCTGCCCGCAGTACCGCGCTCGCCGCCTTCTACCGCGACCACCAGCAGCTCATCGCCGACGCCGTCCACCACGCCCGCCAGCGCCACCACAACGCCCACGCCGACCGCACCGGCGAACTCGCCACCGTCCAGACCGACCTCACCCAGACCGACCAGGCCATCGACCACTACCTGTCCGCCTTCGAGCGCGGCACCCTCGACGAAAAAACCCTCGCCACCCGACTCGCCGCCCTGCGCACCAAGCAGAAGCAGCTCCGCCGCCGCCCTACCAGCCACAACGCCCCCGAAAGGAGCGGTTCGTACAATGCCAAACATGGTGGGGCGGGTGAGACTCGAACCCCGGGATGCCACGCGGAGCTCGGCATCCCGGGGTTCGGGGAGTCCTCCCCCCGGTGGACATCGCGGCCCGCCAGGAACCGACCGATGGCCGCAGGAACCGACCGATGGCCGGCGAACACGGTGGGCCGGTCGGGTGGCCGGGGTCAGGTGGCCGGTCAGGTGGCCGAGGTCTGCGCGAGCAGCCCCTCGAGTGCCGGGCCCACGATCCGCTTGAACATCCGTCGGGTCCGGGTCCGGTCCAGCATGCCGACCTCCAGGTTGGCGGCCGCGAGGACCCGCTCGCCATTCTGCGGCAGGCCCGGGGGCACCCCGACGGTCAGGGCCTGCACCGCGACGCGCAGCGCCTCGGCGAGCGGCTGGCCGTCCCGGTGATGCTCCTTCAGTGACGTCGTGACCTGCTCGGAGGCGCCACCGATCGCGACGAAGCCCCGCTCGTCGGCGATCGACCCGTCATAGGTCAGCCGGTAGATCTGGTCGTCGGCGATCGAGGTGCCGACCTCGGCGACGACGATCTCGACCTCGTAGGGCTTGACGCTCTCGCTGAAGATCGCACCGAGGGTCTGCGCGTAGGCGTTGGCGAGCGCGCGGCTGGTCACGTCACGCCGGTCGTACATATAGCCACGCGAGTCCATGAGACGGATGCCCGCCGTCCGCAGATTCTCGAACTCGTTGTACTTGCCGACCGCGGCGAACGCGATGCGGTCGTAGATCTCACTGATCTTGTGCAGGGTCGCCGACGGATTCTCGGCGACGAACAGGATCCCGTTCTCGTAGGTGAGGACGACGACGCTGCGACCCCGCGCGATGCCCTTGCGCGCGTACTCGGACTTGTCGCGGACCTGCTGTTCGGGGCTCGCGTATCCGAACGGCATGGTCACGTCAGCCTCCCGAGTTCGTCGAACGGTCCGCGATGATGGCCGTCACCACTGGTTCTATCTCATCGTCGGCATAGCGACGGTAGCCGTCCGCCGTCACGACCGCGACGATCGGGTACAGCTTGCGGATTACGTCCGGCCCGCCGGTCGCCGAGTCGTCGTCGGCGGCGTCGTAGAGGGCCTCGACGCTGATCCGGACGGCGTCGTCCTGGCTGAGATCGGACCGGAACCGCTTCTTCAGCGAACCCTTCGCGAACACCGAGCCCGAACCGATCGACTCGTACGTGCGCTCCTCCGACTTCGCCGCCGCGATGTCGTAGGAGAAGATCCGCCCCTTGCCCGTGCCGAGGTCGTACCCGGCGAACAGCGGGACGACGGCGAGGCCCTGCAGGGCCATCGGCAGGTTTCCCTTGACCATGGCCGCCAGCCGGTTGGCCTTCGCGTCCAGGCTCAGCGTCGACCCCTCGATCTTCTCGTAGTGCTCCAGCTCCACCTGGAACAGCCGGATCAGCTCGGCGCCGACCCCGGCAGTGCCGGCATACCCCACACAGGAGTAGTCGTCGGCGTGATGGACTTTCTCGACGTCCCGCTGAGCGATCATGTGCCCCTGTGTCGCGCGCCGGTCACCGGCCATGATCACGCCACCGGAAAACGCCACCGCCACGATCGTCGTACCGTGCGCCACCTCGGTGACCGGCCCCGGCAGGCCACCCCGGGCCCCCGGCAGCAGGTGCGGCGCCGACCGCGACAGGAAATCGGCGAACGACGATGTTCCCGGCGTCATGAACACAGCCGGTAGGCGCCCGGCGGCCCCCAATGGATCAGCCACGCATCCCCCTTCCGATAGTCGGTCACGTGAGCCGCGCGCCCGGGGCGTCCCCGAGGCTCCCGGCCCGACGTTACAGATGAAGCACAACATAGGGCTATCGCCCCCCGAAGCGGGCGGGCAGGCCGGTCGAACGAGTCGGCAGGGAAGGCGGTCACGGCCGCACGTGCGGCCCGCCGACCTGCGCCGGGGCACGCGGGCGGTGCGGCGCCGGGCCCCCGCGGCACGCGGCCTCACCCGGCGGCGTCGACCCCGCCAGAGCTACCACCGCCGGGCGTCACCCACGACGCCCGATACCACTGGCTACCGGCCCGCCGGTTACCGGACGGCCGGCTACGGACCGCCGTTACTGGCCGCCCTTCTGGACATAGCCCTTCACGAACTCCTCGGCGTTCTCCTCTAGGACGTCGTCGATCTCGTCGAGCAGGGAATCGACGTCCTCGGAGAGCTTCTCGTGCCGCTCCTTGAGGTCGGAGGCACTCGTGTCCTCGGTCGCGACGTCGTCGATCTCCTCCGCCCGACGGTCCGCGTGTTGCTGCCCGCCGCCGCTGTCCCTGGTGGCCATGAAGCCCTCCTTCGATCGCCTGGCGCGACACTATCCCGCCCCACCGACACCATCCGTTCGATCGGTGAGAGGTCCACTCCATCACGAACCGGCCGTTCCGTCGCGACGTCCGCCCAGGGCGCAACGTGAACCCCCTGCCAGGGATCCGGCGCCGGCTCTCAGCGGCCGGCGAGCGCGTCCACCAGATCACTCGCCGTGGGGCAGCGGGTGAGCAGCTCGCCCACGTGCGCCTTCGTGCCGCGCAGCGGCTCCAGCGTCGGCACCCGCTGCAACGAGTCCCGACCGATGTCGAAGATGACCGAGTCCCAGGACGCGGCGGCGACCTGCTGCGGGTAGAGCGCGAGGCAGCGGCCCCGGAAGAAGGCGCGGGTGTCCTCGGGAGGCTCGGTCATCGCCCGGGTGACCTCCTCCTCGCTGACGACGAGATCGAACCGGCCCCGGGCCACCAGGCGGTTGTAGAGGCCCTTGTCCGGACGGACGTCGTGGTACTGCAGGTCGACGAGCTCCAGCCGCGGCGAGTCCCAGGCCAGGCCGTCCCGCGACCGGTAGCCCTCCAGGATCGACAGCTTCGCGACCCAGTCGAGCTCGCGGACACAGCTCATCGGGTCGACCTCGAGGCGGCCGAGGATCGACTCCCAGCGGGAGAGCATGTCGGCGGTCTGGCCGTCGACGTCGGCACCGAACCGGTCCTCGACGTACTTGCGGGCCTGCTCGAAGTACTCCATCTGCAGTTGCACCGCGGTCATCCGACGACCGTCGCGCAGAGTCACCAGATGCTTGAGGGACGGATCGTGCGAGATCGCCCGCAGCGCCGCCACGGGCCCGTCCACCGACAGGTCCGCGGTGAACCAGCCGTCCTCGATCATCGCGAGGACCAGGGAGGTCGTTCCCACCTTCAGGTAGGTGGCGACCTCGCTCATGTTCGCGTCGCCGATGATGACGTGCAGCCTGCGGTACTTCTCCGGGTCGGCGTGCGGCTCGTCCCGGGTGTTGATGATGGGCCGCTTCAGCGTGGTCTCGAGCCCCACCTCGACCTCGAAGAAGTCGGCCCGCTGGCTGATCTGGAACCCCGGCTCCCGGCCGTCGATGCCGATCCCGACCCGCCCGGCCCCGCAGACGACCTGACGGGAGACGAAGAACGGGGTGAGGTTGCGGACGATCTCCCCGAAGGGCGTCGACCGTGCCATCAGGTAGTTCTCATGGCATCCGTACGAGACGCCCTTGTTGTCGGTGTTGTTCTTGTAGAGATAGACCGGCTTGGAGCCAGGCACAGACAACGCCCGGCGGGCGGCCTCGGCCATCACCCGCTCCCCGGCCTTGTCCCACAGCACGACGTCGCGAGGGTTGGTGACCTCGGGCGAGGAGAACTCCGGGTGCGCATGATCGACATAGAGCCGCGCCCCGCTGGTCAGGATGACGTTGGCCAGGCCGAGATCGTCCTCGTTGGCCGGGGCGCTCGGATCGACCGCCGGCTCGCGGGGCAGTTCGAAGCCCCGGGCGTCGCGCAGCGGTGACTCTTCCTCGAAGTCCCACCGGGCGCGGCTGCCCGACGCCGACGTTCGACTGGCATACGAGTTCACCACCAACGACGAGGCCAACATCTGATTGGTGTTCGGCTGACCGGGCACCGATACGCCGTACTCGGTCTCGATCCCCATGATCCGGCGCGCGCTCACTCTGCAAGCGTAGGTGCTGCACGGGCGGTCGGTTGGCCGGACGTCTGCCTTGTTTGCTCTGGGCCGCTCGGGATGACACGTCCGCTGCCACGCCTATCGTCAGAATTCGGTGGCGGCACGGTAGTCCGACCGACCGGCGTTCACCGAGGATGCGGGCGGGGGGATACACCCAGGGGTGCCAGTGCCGCAATGCCCAGAGCAACGCCGCCCAGAGCATCGCCGTGGGCCCCGGGGCCAAACGGCCCCGGGGCCCACGGCGATGGCTCGGGTCCCGCCGTCGGGCGGGCCCCGAGCCCCTTACAGGTACCGGCCGTTACAGGTACTGCGACCGTTACAGATACTGGCCGGTGTTCGCGATCGTGTCGATCGAACGGCCGGCCTCGGTACCCTTCGTTCCGGTGACAAGCGTGCGGATGTAGACGATCCGCTCACCCTTCTTGCCGGAGATCCGGGCCCAGTCGTCCGGGTTGGTCGTGTTCGGGAGGTCCTCGTTCTCCTTGAACTCGTCCATGCAGGCGGCGAGCAGGTACTGCATGCGCAGCCCCTTCTGCCCGCCCTCGATGTGCTCCTTGACCGCCATCTTCTTGGCCCGGGCGACGATGTTCTCGATCATCGCACCGGAGTTGAAGTCCTTGAAGTACAGGACCTCCTTGTCGCCGTTGGCGTAGGTCACCTCGAGGAAGCGGTTCTCCTCGCTCTCCGCGTACATCCGCTCGACCACGCGCTGGATCATGGCCTGAACAGTCGCCTCCCGGTTACCGCCGAACTCGGCCAGGTCATCCGGGTAGAGCGGCAGCTCCGGCACGACGTACTTGGCGAAGATGTCCCGAGCCGCCTCGGCGTCGGGCCGCTCCACCTTGATCTTCACGTCGAGCCGACCCGGCCGCAGGATCGCCGGATCAATCATGTCCTCGCGGTTGGACGCGCCGATCACGATGACGTTCTCAAGCTGCTCGACGCCGTCGATCTCGCTGAGCAGCTGCGGGACGATCGTGTTCTCCACGTCCGAGGACACCCCCGAGCCACGGGTCCGGAAGATCGAGTCCATCTCGTCGAAGAACACGATCACCGGCATCCCCTCGGACGCCTTCTCGCGCGCCCGCTGGAACACCAGCCGGATCTGCCGCTCGGTCTCGCCGACGAACTTGTTGAGCAGCTCGGGACCCTTGATGTTCAGAAAAAACGCCCGACCGGTGCCCTGGCCGGTCTTCGCCTCGACCTTCTTGGCCAGCGAATTGGCGACCGCCTTGGCGATCAGCGTCTTGCCGCAGCCGGGCGGACCGTAGAGCAGCACACCCTTCGGTGGCTTGAGCTGATGCTCCCGGTAGAGCTCCTTGTACAGAAACGGCAGCTCGACCGAGTCCCGGATCGACTCGATCTGGCTCTTCAGGCCGCCGATCTGTTCGTAGCCGATGTCGGGAACCTCTTCGAGGACGAGCTCCTCGACCTCGGACTTGGGAATCCGCTCGAAGGCGTAGCCGGAACGGGATTCGATCAACAACGAGTCCCCGGACCGGATCGGTCCGTCGAGCAGCGGCTGGGCCAGCATGACCACCCGCTCCTCGTCGGTGTGACCGAGCACCAGCGCCCGGTCCCCGCCCTCGAGGACCTCTTTGAGTAGGACGATCTCACCCTGCCGCTCGAACGCGCGCGTCTCGACCACGTTCAGCGCCTCGTTGAGCATGACCTCCTGGCCGGGCAAGAGATCACTGATGTTGACGCTCGGCGACACGGTCACCCGGAGCTTTCTGCCCTGAGTGAACACGTCGACGGTGCCGTCGTCGTAGGAGGAGACAAAGATCCCGTAGCCGCTGGGCGGCTGCGCGAGCCTGTCGACCTCCTCCTTCAGGGTGACGATCTGGTCTCGCGCCTCGCGGAGGGTCGCGACGAGCCTGTCGTTCTGTCCCGTGACAGCCGACAACTCCGCCTGGATCTCCGCGAGCCGTTCCTCCAGCACCCTGAGCTGCCTGGGCGCTTCGGACAACCTACGCCGCAGCATGGCCACTTCCTCTTCCAGGAAGGCGACCTGCGTCGTGAGCTCGTGTGTTTCCTTCTCGTACGCCGACCGCCGTGATTCGGCATCACCTGGACGACCCGTGCTCCCACCGGAGCCAGAGCCCGAACGGAGACCGGACACTGCGCCTCCACCTCCCCCGTGCTGACCGGGACGCACCCACACTACCGTTGTGACCGCCGCTGGCAGGCCGGTCGGGCAAGGACGATCCAGCTTTGCCGTAAACAGCGGGTTACGGTGCCATGCTGACAGAAGATCGGAGCCCTGTGGCAACTCCAGCGAAGCCGGGCGTTTCGGCAGACCTGCGGGTAAGGGTCGACCAAGATGCCTGCACCGGCGACGGTCTGTGCGTGCAGCTCGCTCCCGCCGTCTTCGAGTTCGACGTCGACGGCCTGGCCTACGTCAAGGACAGCGCGGGCGAGCTGCAGATGCAGCCCGGCGCCTACGTCCCGGTGCCGCTGCCGCTCGTCGACGCGGTGGTCGACGCGGCCGACGAGTGCCCGGGGACGTGCATCTACGTGGAACGCCCCGACGGCACGCTGGAGGCCGGCGGGCCCGTCGGCTGACGACTGGCCCGCCCGGCCGGCACACTCGCGACCACGGCCTGCCCCATGGGACCCCATGGGATACGTCACATCGGCTGGATCGTCGCCGACCCTGGGTCGGCATCCCGGGACCGGTCGGTCTCGGACCCGGTCTCAGAGCTGGGCTCGGACCCGGGCTCGAGGACGGAGTTGAGGCCGATCGGCGCGCCTTTCGCCGGCCGGCGGCGGCGCACCGGAGGAGTGACCCCCTCGGCGAGGCGCCGCGCGGTCACCAGGAAACCGGTGTGGCCGACCATGCGGTGACCGGGCCGCACGGCCAGACCCTCGACATGCCAGTCCCGCATCATCGACTCCCACGCCGCGGGCTCCGTGAACGTGCCGTGCGCCCGTAGCGTCTCGACGATCCGGGAAAGCTGGGTGGTGGTAGCGACGTAGGCACAGACCACCCCGCCGGGCACCAGCGCCGCGCTGACGGCGTCAACGACCTCCCAGGGCGCGAGCATGTCGAGGACGGCCCGGTCGACGTCACGCTCGGTTGTCTCGGCCAGGTCCCCGACCAGCACGGTGTGGGCGGGATGCGGGCCGCCGAAGAACGCCTCGATGTTGCGCCGGGCAATCTCGGCGAAGTCCGCGCGCCGCTCGTAGGAGACCAGACGCCCGGAGTCGCCGATGGCACGCAGCAGCGAGCACGACAGCGCCCCGGACCCGACGCCGGCCTCCAGCACCCGGGCGCCCGGGAAAATGTCCGCATAGGTGACGATCTGCGCCGCATCCTTGGGGTACACCACGGTCGCCCCGCGCGGCATGGACAGCACGAAGTCGACGAGCAGCGGGCGCAGCGCCAGGTAGTCGGTGCCACCCGTGCTGGTGACGACGATCCCCTCCGGCCGGCCGAGCAGGGCGTCATGCTCGACGGCTCCCCGGTGAGTGTAAAATTGCCTGCCCGGTTCGAGGACGACGGTGTGCCGGCGCCCCTTGGGATCGGTCAGCTGCACCCGGTCGCCCTTGGTGAACAGGCCCCGGCGATGAGCGGCGCCGGTCGGGGGCGGAGCGTAACCGCCGGCCAGGGACGGCACCTCCCCCGGGGACACCGGCTCGTGGGGCGGGGCGCTCACCGGGACGCCACCATGCGGGCGGCGGCGGCCGGATCGATATGGGCGACGAGATCCACCATCGCGAGCACGCCGACCGGGCGGCCCGCCTGCTCCACGAGGTACTCCGACGCCGGCACCCGCTGCACAGCCGCCAGCAGGGCCTCGCCTTCCAGATCGGCGTCGAGGACCATGCCGGGCGAGATCACCCGACTCACTTCATCCACGGTCATCCAGGGTCTCCGATGCTCCGGCAGCGCGTCGACCGCGGAGCCATGCATGATCTTCAGGGGACTGCCGTCACGGTCGATCACCGCGACGGCGGTGGCGCCGACCTCCTGGGCTCGCCGCAGCGCCTCCGCCAGCAGGACGGCACCCTCGACGGGCAGCGTCCGGCGCGCAAGGCGGCCGGCGCACAGGCCGGGCAGCCGCTCCCGCACCTGCGCGGCGCGCAGCGACTGGTAGGCCGCGAACGCGAGGAAGCCCGCCAGGGCATAGGTGTACACCATGCCGATGCCGTCGGAGGTCGACGCACCCCAGACGACCAGGCCGGCGGCGACGACGAACCCGCCGTAGGCACCGGCCCGCAGCCCCCGCAGCTTGTCGCGCGTCAGGCCCCACACCGCGGCGACGACCACCCGTCCACCGTCCAGCGGGAGGCCGGGTGCCAGGTTGAAGAGGAACAACGCGATGTTGATGAGTCTGAGATCGTGCAGGACCGCGCCGGCATCGCTGGTGTCGTCGAGGCCGAGCAGGCCGAGGTGACAGCCGGCGGCCAGCACCCCGTTGACCGCCGGGCCGACGAAGGCGATCAGGAACTCGCGGCCGGCACTGCGGGGCTCCGGCTCGAACTCGGTGAACCCGGCGAAGCCGTGCAGGGTTACGGACCGCACGGTGTGACCGAACGCCAGCGCCGTCAGAGCGTGACCGATCTCGTGGGCGAGCAGGGAGGCCAGGAAGCCGATAGAGATCAATGAGGAGAGCGCGAGGATCCGCCCGTCGGACGCCAGCGGCAGCCGGTCGCGGATCGAGCCGGAGAGCAGGTAGGCGACGAGGACGGCAAAGACGATGGCGAACGGCGAGATGACGATGGGAACGCCGCGGATCCGCCCGACCAGCACGCCGGGGGGGCGCTCACTTGGAGCCTGCCCCGCCGGGCTCGCGCCGCCGTGGGCGCTCGAACCTGCGCCGCCCGAACCCGCGCCGCCGTGCTGATCCGCCATGGATCCGATGCTACGGACCATACTCCGACCCGTCGTCCGGGACCGAGTGGCAAAGATGTCGGTGGGGGGATCTAGGGTCCAGGACATGACCTCGACGCAGCGCTCTCCTGCCATCCCGGGACCGGTGGTGTCGGCCGCACCCCGGCCGTTGATTGGTTCACTGTCACCGTCGCGGGCGGCGGACTTCGTCAACTGTCCGTTGCGCTACCGGTTCCGGGTCGTCGACCGGCTCCCCGAGCCGCCGAGCGAGGCCGCGACCCGCGGGACTGTGGTGCACGCGGTCCTGGAGAAGCTGTTCGATCTCCCGGCGTCCCGGCGTACCCTGCAGGCCGCACGGGAGCTGGTCGAGCCGGCCTGGGATACGGTGCGCGCCCGCGAGCCGGCGGTCGATGCGCTGTTCGGTGGTCGCGACGAACTGGCGGCGTGGTTGGAGTCGGCCCGCGAACTGCTCGCCGGGTACTTCGCGCTGGAGGATCCGTCACGACTGGCGCCGGTGGCCCGCGAGCTGTACGTCGAGCACGTGCTCGACTCCGGCCTGCGGCTGCGGGGCTACCTGGACCGGCTCGACGAGGCGACCACGGCGCAGGGACCCGCCCTGCGGGTGGTCGACTACAAGACCGGCCGCTCGCCCGGTCCGGCGTTCGAGAGCTCGGCGATGTTCCAGATGAAGTTCTACGCCCTGCTGCTCTGGCGGATCCGTGGAGTGCTCCCGCGCGAGCTGCGGCTGTACTACCTCGGCGACCGCACCTGGCTGCGGGCCACCCCCGACGAGGCCGATCTGCGGGCCACCGAGCGGCGGATCGAGGCCCTGTGGGCGGCGATCGACCGCGCGCACCGCACCGGGGACTGGCGCGCCACCCCGAACAGACTGTGTTCCTGGTGCGACCATCAGGCTCGATGCCCAGCCTTCGGCGGCACCCCACCACCGCTACCGCAGCAGACATCCATGGTGCCGCTCGACGAGGCCGCCCCCACCGTCTGCGAGGCGGACGGCTGATGGCGGTCTCAGACCGGGCCCCGTCCGGACCCCGTTCCCCGCGGACAGCCCGTTTACGGTGCCGGCATCCTCGGCTCGCCGGCGGCGGTGGCTCCACCGGGCCTCCTCGGGGGCACGCCAGATCACCCGATTACCAAAAGTAATATCGATCGGATCTTCAGTACTGCCAGCGGTACAGTCGGCGACGGCGAGATGCCGATCATCGTTCGGTCGTTGGGGAGATCGACCACGGTAGCCGAACGGCCGCCCCAGGTCAGTCGGGGCCGAGCGCAGGCAGGACAGGCACGACGTGTCGAGAGAGACACAGCGCGCCGCGAGGGAGAGGACATCACGATGGCCCGACGGACCGGATCGTCCCGAGGCGGGAAGCGGGGCGCGGTCGCGGGCAGCCCGCCCGGCCGGGAGGACCGCGGGTCGCGGCCCGGCGAGTACGCTGCCGGCCGCGACGGCCGGGCTCCCGAGCACCCGGGCGGCCGGCGAGAAGACGGACCGGACGCCGCACCCGCGGCCCGCGCCGCCAAGCTGACGAAGGTCTATGGCTCCGGTGATACCACCGTCACGGCACTGCGCGAGATCAACCTGGCCTTCCCCCGCGGCCGATTCACCGCAATCATGGGGCCGTCCGGGTCGGGGAAGTCGACGCTGATGCACTGCCTGGCCGGGTTGGACACGGTCACCCGGGGACGGGTCTTCATCGGCAATGTGGACCTGTCCCGGCTGTCCGACAAGCAACTGACCCAGTTGCGTCGCGACCGCATCGGGTTCATCTTCCAGCAGTTCAACCTGCTGCCCACGCTGACCGCGGCCGAGAACATCACGCTGCCGTTGAGCATCGCCGGGCGTTCGCCGGACCGGGCCTGGATGCGCACCGTCGTTGACGCGGTCGGTCTCGCACCGCGATTGAAGCACCGGCCGAGCGAACTCTCGGGCGGTCAGCAGCAACGGGTTGCCTGCGCGCGGGCGCTGGTCACCCGGCCGGAGATCATCTTTGCCGACGAGCCGACCGGCAACCTCGACTCCCGGTCGGGAGCCGAGGTGCTGTCGTTCCTGCGTGACTCGGTCTCCGAACTCGGGCAGACAATCGTCATGGTCACCCACGACGCGACGGCGGCGTCCTACTCGGACGAAGTGATCTTCCTTGCCGACGGTCGACTCGTTGACGCGATCGCGAACCCGACCGCGGAGGAGGTGCTGGACCGGATGAAGCACCTCGACGCCGCCGCGGACGGCTTGGCGGCCGACGGCGAGATCGCTGACGGCCGGGACGGTGGCTTCGAAGAACACGACGCCGACAGGCGCACCCCCCGCTACCGCGACGACCATAACGGCACCGACGGTCGCTACGGGCCTGCCGGTGGCTACGACGACTACGTCTACCCAGACCAGGTCTACCCAGACCAGCCGACCTACGGGCGGGACGAGCACGATCCCTATCAGAGCCATTACCCGGAGCGGCGCACCGGCCAGTTCGAGGCAATCCCCGCCCCGGACCTCGGGCCCGACGCCGGTGGGCAGCCGGCCTCCAGGCGGGTCGGCGGCACGCGCCACGGTGAGGAGTACCACTCCGGCCGCTCCCACCACCGGCCGGTGCCGAGCCCTGGCGGCGGGCCTCCACTCACCGACCCCGGCCGCACCGGCGGTTTCGGTCCTCGCCCCGGCCATGTTGACGGCTCCGGCCATGTCGACGGCCCCGGCCGTGTTGACGGCGGACGGGACAGTTACCACCCGGATGGCACGGAGCCGGCGGGCTGGACCTGAGCCGATGCTGCGCGCCACCCTCAAGAGCCTGCTGGCCCGCAAGGTCCGGCTGGTGCTCTCCATGCTGGCGGTCGTCGCCGGGGTGAGCTTCGTGACCGGGACCCTGGTCCTGACCGACACCCTCAACCGGACGTTCGACACCCTCTTCACCAACATCAACGAGAACGTCAGCGTCGCCGTGCGCTCGGTCAACGCGATCGACCCGACGAGCGACGTCGGCCGCCCGCCGCTACCGGCCTCGCTCCTCCCCACCGCCGCCGGAGTGGACGGGGTGCGGGTGGCGGTTGGCAAGGTCAACGGCCAGGCCGTCCTCGTCGACCCGGCCACCGGCAAGCCCTCGAACACCAACGGTGCGCCGGGGATCGGTATCAGCTGGACCGGGGGTCAGCCCACCTCGGCGGAGGAGATCGCCGAGGGTCGCCCGCCCGGCCCCGGGGAGATCGTCGTCGACCGGGCGACCGCGGAGAAGCTCCACCTGCCGCTCGGGGCAAAGATCTCGGTGCAGACCAAGGGTCCGCCCGCGCAGTACACCCTGGTCGGCACCTTCCGGATCGGCGGTCAGGACAGTCTCGGGGGCGCCGCCATCACCGCGTTCGACACCGCCACCGCCCAGCGGGTCCTGCTCGCGCCCGACCGGTTCAGCGCGATCCACCTGGCCGCCGAGCCCGGCCTGACCCAGGAGGAGCTGCGGGCCCGAGTCGCCGCCGCGCTCCCGCCGGGTGTCGAGGCGATCACCGGCAGGCAGTTGGCGGATGAGAGCGCCAGTGCCGTGCAGAACGCCGTCAGCGGCTTCTCCACCTTTCTGCTGATCTTCGCCGCCATCTCGGTCTTCGTTGGCGCCTTCATCATCTTCAACACCTTCACGATGCTCGTCGCCCAACGGGTGCGGGAACTGGCCCTGCTGCGAGCGATCGGGGCGAGCAAACGTCAGGTCCAGGTGTCCCTGCAGGTCGAAGCGGCGCTGGTCGGCTTCGCCGGGGCCAGTGCCGGCCTGGTGGCCGGCGCGGGGCTCGCGCTGCTGCTGCGCGCCGCCGTCGGCGTGTTCGGCGTGGAGCTGCCCAGCGGTGCGCTGGTCTTCCGCCCCCGCACCGTCGTGATCGCCTACACCGTCGGTGTGCTCATCACCGCCGCGGCGGCGTTCGTGCCAGCCCGCAAGGCCGCGTCGGTGCCACCGATCGCGGCGATGCGGGAGACCTACGTGCTGCCGACCCGCTCGCTGCACTCCCGGGCGATCGCCGGGTCGGTGCTCACCGCGCTCGGCATCGTCCTGATGATCCTCGGCACTGCCTCGGCGGGCAAGCCGGGAGCCACCGCCGTCGGGGTGGGCGCGGCGGGGATCTTCCTCGGCGTCGCCACCCTCTCACCGCTGCTGTCCGGACCGATCATCCGGGTCCTCGGCGCACCGTTGGCGAGGATGTTCGGGGCCACCGGCCGGCTCGGCCGGGAGAACGCGATGCGCAACCCGCGCCGGACCGCCTCCACCGCCTCCGCGTTGATGATCGGACTCGCCCTGGTCAGCGCCTTCTCCGTGCTCGGACAGTCGATCAAGGAGTCGGTGCGGGAGACAGTGTCGAACAGCCTCGGCGCCGATTTCTACCTGACTCCCCAGAACTTCGGGCAGGGATTCAGCGGTGAGGTGGCTCGCGAGCTGGCCGGCAAGCCCGGCATCGAGATCGCCACGGGTCTTCGGGGCGGCCTGGTGAAGATCTCCGGGCAGAGCTCCCAGGTGCTGGCCGGCGACCCGGCGGGTCTGGTCAAGATGCTGGCCATCAAGGAGGTGACCGGTGACGTCCACGCCCTCGGCGACGGCACAATCCTGGCCGAGGACTCCACCGCCGCGGACCACCAGCTACGGGTGGGGCAGAAGGTCCCGGTCACCTTCGCTGACGGCCGCGCGGAGCTGACCCTGGTGGGCACCTACAAGAAGAGCCAGGTAGCCGGCAAGTGGATCATCTCCACGAGCGAGTTCGCCCGGCATTCCACCGATGACCTCGACCTGTTTGTCCTGGTGAAGAAGGCGAGCGGGGCGGACCCGGCGATGGTCCGGGCCGAGATCGCCACGGTGGTCAAGTCGTTCGCCACCGTGGCGGTCCGGGACCAGTCCGAGTTCGTCGCACAGCAGGAGAAGCAGGTCGACCAGCTGCTCGGGTTCATCTACGTGCTGCTGGCCTTGGCAGTCGTCATCGCACTGTTCGGTATCGTCAACACCCTGGCGCTCTCGGTAATCGAACGGACCCGGGAGATCGGTCTGCTGCGTGCGGCCGGCATGACGCGGTCGCAGATGAGGCTGATGGTCATCCTTGAATCGATGATCATCTCGATCTTCGGAGCCGTGCTGGGCGTCGTCGTCGGGAGCATCTTCGGCTGGGCGCTGACGAAGGCGCTGGCCTCCCTGGGAATCAGCACGTTCGCCTACCCGGTACGGACGATCCTGCTCGTGGTCCTCACCGGGGCGATCCTCGGCGTGCTCGCCGCCGTCTTCCCCGCCCGGCGCGCCGCCCGCATGGACGTCCTGCGCGCCATCTCCGCCGTCTGACCCAGCACCCACCAGCACCGGCCAGCACCCGGAACGGGCGAATCTGGGGGAGCAAGGCACGGTCCCGGCCCCGCGAACCGTGCCTTGCTCCCCCGGGCTCCCCCGCCAGGTCACTGCTGCCGCTGGCGGAGGAGCATCTGCTCCACCATCTCCACGACGTATCTTCGCCGGCTCAGGGCATCGGCCCAGGTGAACCGGAGGAGCCTCCAACCGAGGGCGAGCAGGGCGTTCTGCCGGACCCGATCCCGGAAGAGTGCGTGGGGATCCTCGTGGAAGGCGGCGCCGTCGGCCTCGACGGCCAGCAGACAACTGGGCCAGGCCATGTCCAGCCGCGCAACGAGCCCCGCAGATCGGCCCCTGCCGGCGGACGAGGTCGTCGGAGCCGAGCCCGAACCGCCGGGTGAGAGTTGGCCGGGCACGTCGGGCTCCCATACCGGCCATTGGAGCTGTTCGGGCGCCAGACCCGCATCGGTGAGCAACAACCGCAGTCGCGTCTCCAGCGGAGACTCGGCCCGTCGGTCGACCAGATCGAACCAACCTCGCCGTTCGGCTGTGCCCCAGCGGCGCGCGGCCGCCGCCCGCACCCGGTGGACGTCGTCCAGATGCCCGCCCCGCAGGGCGGCGTCCAACAGGCTGACCGCGGTCTCCCGATCACTGTCCAGCACGAGATCGGCCAAGATCCGCTCGACCGTCGTCACCGGAATACCCGACAGCAGTCGCCGTTCGTCAGCGTCGCACCAGCCCCGGTGCACCACCAGCCCCGGAGTGTGCGCCACCGCGCCCACCGCAGGGGGGACAAGAAGATGCACCGACTCGGCCTGGTAGGCCGTTCGTCGCCGCCCCGTATCCGTTGCCTCGCGGGGAACCGACCCCGGCAGACCCGGCCGGGAGGGGTCTCCTGCCGGGGCGGAGCGGTCGATGGGAGACCGTGACGGCGAGCGCACGGAAATCGCACCATCGGGCCCCATCGGGCCGCGGGCTCGCCCCGTCCACAATGGCAGGGACCTCGGAAGACCCTCCAGGGCGAGAAGGCGCGCGGCGGTGACACCGCAGACAACGGCCCTGGGACGACCGACCAACGCAGCCCGCACGGACCCACGTACGGCATGGGCACCGGGCAGGAGGAACGTGCCCCGATAGGGAACCGACC
The DNA here is from genome assembly GCF_977946435.1 of Frankia sp. CgKIO3. NCBI lineage: Bacteria > Bacillati > Actinomycetota > Actinomycetes > Frankiales > Frankiaceae > Frankia > Frankia sp. CgKIO3. The sequence goes on from NZ_CDWTMO010000012.1 coordinate 19,471, forward strand.
ACGCATCGTCGCGTATCAGCCGGTTGAGCTGACGCCGGGTGATACCGAACGCCCGGATCTGCGGCCAGGTGAGCATCCCGTCCTGGCGGGCGGCTAGACGGCGCATCTCGGTCACAACGGCGATGGTGGGTCTGGAAGTCATGATCCCAGACTTGCCCGGCCGCCCCCGCCGACGCCAACACGTTGATCCACATGTGGACAGCCAGCCCACTCCCACACCCCCTCCGACGCCGTTCGGGGGACCTACGCACGGTCTTCACCCCCGAAACCGTGCCTTGCTCCCCCAAACTCGTATCCAGGGCGGCCAAGGCAGGGGGTGGCGAGGGACTCCATGAGGTCCGGGGTGACGTCGTGCAGGCTCGCCAGGAGCGCCGCGAGCCCGGCGGGCACCGGCTCGCCGCGAGCCGCGACACCCGGGGTCCCCGCGACACCCGAAACGGTCGAAGACCCCGAAACGGTCGAGGCGGCCGACGCGGTCAGGTCGAGCAGATCCGGCATGGACGGGATCATGATGGTCGCGCACCCGGCCGCCACCCCGGCGCGCGCTCCCGACGGGCTGTCCTCCAAGACGACACAGCGGACCGGGTCGACGCCGAGCACCCGGGCGGCGGTCAGGTAGGGCTCCGGGTCCGGCTTGCGGCGAGTGACCTCATCACCGGCGACCGTCACGGCGAAGAACTCGTCACCGACGACGTGCAGCACCGGCTCCATCAGGTCGCGGAAGGACGAGGAGACCAGCGCGGTCGGGACACCCGCCGCCCGCAGCGCGACGAGCAGTTCCACCGCCCCGGGCTGCGGGACGATCGCACCGGGCTCGCGGAACAGCTCGGCGGAGCGGCGCAGCAGGAACTCCGCCGTCGGCACCACGTCGGACGCCGGCCGGCCGAGCATCGACACCATGAGCGGCACCGCGGTATCGATGCCGTGGCCGATCATGGCTCGTTTCATCGCCGGGGTGAACTCGCCGCCCAGCCGCGCCGCCGCCTCGTGCTCGGCGATGGTCCAGATTGGCTCGGTGTCAACGAGCAGGCCGTCCATGTCGAAGAAAACCGCCGCAAGGCTCCCCACGTCCACTCCTATAGCTCAGGTAGCTCAGGTAGCTCGGTAGCTCAGGGTCGTCCGGCCGCAGTGCCCGGTTGACCGGCCTAGTGCCGGGTCGGCCGCACGGTGCCCGGGTGACCGCACGGTGCCTACGTGGCCGCGAAGTACTTCGCCTCCGGGTGGTGCAGGATGATCGCCGAGGTGGACTGCTCCGGCACGAGCTGGAACTCCTCGGCGCGCGACGGGCCGTCGCCGTCCTCGGAATTCACCGAGTCGAGGCAGAGGCTGGCCGCCTGCAACAGGGTGCCCATGGCGCCATCGGCCACCAGCACACGCTCGGCCAGGACGGACACCAGATCATCGTGCACTGACCAAGGGTACCGGGACGGGTTTCGCCTGCCGCCGGTACGGTTTACTCTCCGTCCGGTTACCCTCCGTCCGGACGCCTCCGAGGATGCCGGCCACAGGCACGACGGTGACCACGGCAGGGTGATCACAACACAGGGACCACGAGGCGGTGACCACGGCACGGTGATGATTGCGGGGTGGGAATGCCGGACGCGTCCCGGCGGGTTGCCCATGGCGCGATCGCGGGTGGCACAGCCGCGGGAACGGAGGGCGTGATGTCGGACCGCGCGGGTGTGCTCGGCGCGGTGGTCCGCACGAACACGGGCTGGGGCACACCGGTGCGGCGGCGGCCCTAGGCCGGGCCGTTCGCATTCCCGCGACGGCGGGTATCCGTCCAGAGCCGATACGGTGCAGCCACCGCATCGATCCGGAATGGATGTCCGATCCGCCCGGGTCTAGCGCCATCGAGAGACCGAGGAAAGGCGTTCCCACGAGAACATCGGCAGACTGGACCAGCGTAGGTTCCCCGCGGACGACCGCTGGTCGCCCGCGGGTCACCGGCTCACGGGCCATAAGGGAGGCTGAGGTCACGCATGTCGGCTCTGGGCAGGAGTCGTCTCCGTGAGGACGTACCGTTGCACTGTCACGGGGGCAGTGGGCCGCCGCGGGGCGGCAGGAGGTAGTAGGTGATCGAGTTCTCCGGCGTCGGTCAACTACGGTCGCCGGTCGTAGTAGCCGCCTTCGAAGGGTGGAACGACGCGGCCGATGCCTCGTCCGCCGCCGTCGAGCATCTGGAGACCGCTTTCAAGGCCCGTGTCATCGGTGCTATCGACCCCGACGACTACTACGACTTCCAGGTGAACCGACCGACGGTGAGCGGGACCGACGGGGCTTCCCGGAAGATCTCGTGGCCGACCACCCGCCTGTCGGTGGCGCGGCCACCGAAGTCCGAGACGGACCTGGTACTGATCCGCGGACTGGAACCGAACATGCGCTGGCGTGGGTTCACCGACGAGCTGATCGAGGCCGTCCACGCCCTCGGCAGCGACATGGTGATCTCCCTCGGGGCACTGCTCGCTGACTCGCCGCACACCCGGCCGGTCCCGATCAGCGGAACCGCCGGGGACGCGGCGACGGCTGCCCGGCTCGGACTGGAACCGTCCCGTTATGAGGGGCCGACCGGCATCGTCGGCGTCTTCGGGGAGGCATGCGCACGGGCCGAGCTCGCCTCGGTGTCGTTCTGGGCGGCGGTGCCGCACTACGTGGCTAACCCGCCCTGTCCCAAGGCGACCCTCGCGCTGCTGCGCCGAGTGGAGGACATGCTGGACATCGAGATCCCGCTGGGTGACCTTCCCGAGCGGGCGAAGGCATGGGAACGACAGGTGGACGAGCTCGCCGCCGGGGACACCGAGGTCGCCGAGTACGTCCGTTCCCTGGAGTCACGCGAGCCCGAGACGGCGCTACCCGAGGCCAGTGGGGACGCAATCGCCCGGGAGTTCGAACGGTACCTGCGCCGTCGCGGCCAGTAAAGGCCAGGAGGAGAGCCAGCTCGGTAGAAGAAGCTGCTCCTCTCCTCCGGGCTACTCCTCTCCTCGACGATCTCGCTACTCCTCAACGATCTCGGCGTCGATGATGTCCTCATCGGCGCCACGGCGGAACGGCACGTTCGCCGAGTTCGTGGCCGGTTCGCGCGGGGTGTGGGGTTCCGCGTCCGCGACGTCGGCCTGACGATGCCGGCCCGGGGAACGCCGCCCCGTGCTGGCGACGCGACCGGTCGCCCACGCGGTCCCGGAAAGACCGGAAAGATCCGACGGTCCCGCACCGCCCGCGGGGACCGCACCGCCCGCGGGGAAACCGGCGGGACCGGCTCTCCCCGGACCGAACGGCGACGACCCCCCGGGCTGGCGGCCATACGACAGGTCCGGCGGAACGCCGACGGGTGAGGCAGGCGGCATCGTCGGCCCGTCGACCACTGAGGTCCCCGCCGACCCCGGCGTCGCCGCCGACCCCGAGGTGCCCGGCGTTCCAGGCGTGCCCGGCGTCGTCGGCGCGGCCGTACCCGCCTGGGCCAGGTCGGTGACCGCCCGGTCCACCTCGTCGGAGGCCAGGACCCCGCGCAGGCGCAGCATCGCACCGATGATCTCACCCTGCTGGTGACGCAACGCCTCGAGCGAGGCGGTGCACCGGACGATCTCCGCCTGCAGCTCAGCGTGCCGCTCCCGGGCGAGCCGGCGGCTCTCCTCCACGGCGTCGAGGAGGAGCTTCTCGGCCTGTTCCCGAGCCTCCCGCACGATCGGGTGGTTCGCCCCGGCGTCCTCGATCACCTCTTCCAGCGCCGCCTCCGCGATCTGACGGGCGCCGGTGACGATCTCCTCGGCCTCCTGCTGGGCGATGGTCAGCATCTGGCCAATCCGACCGCCGGCCTGCGCGGCCAGGCCCTCGACGCCCATGTTCGCGCTGCGGGCCCGCTCGTTCTTCAGGGCGCTTTCAGCCGCGGCCGCGCGCGAGGTCACCTGGCTGGCGTAACGCCACAGCGTGGCCAGGTAGTCGTCGACCTGATGAGGGTCGTAGCCATGCGCGACCTCGTCGAAGGCGGGCCGTTCGGTCGCTGCCCCGGGATCCACCCGGCGATGGTGAGCTCCCATCCTCAGCTCCCTCTGGGTCTGACGGGTTCAAGGTCTACACCCAGCAGTGTGTCAACGAGACGCCGCACAAGTGCGGGCGCCTCCCCCCAGGCGGGCACGTCACCGCCAGAACCGCGAACCGGGCCCCCCGGACTGGTGGGATCCGGGCCCGCATCGGCGGAGCCGCCCGCATCAGCGAGCGCGGCGCCGGCCCAGGCGTCCACCGCGGCGACGGCACCCGGGGCGTCAAGGTCGTCGGCGAGCCGCTCACGCACGGCGGCGAGCAGTCCCATGGCGTCGGGCCCGGTGGGCAGGGCGACGGCGGCCCGCCACCGGTTCATCCGGTCCACAGCGTCGTCGAGCAGGCCCGGCGTCCACTCCCAGTCCTCGGTGTGCCGGTGATCGAGCAGGGCCAGACGCAGGGCCGCCGGATCCACCCCGGCCCGGCGCAGCCGGGAGACGAACTCCAGGTTGCCCCGCGACTTCGACATCTTGTGGCCGTCGAGGCTCACCATCGCGGTGTGCACGTAGCTGCGGGCGAACGGCTGGATGCCGGCGGCGACCTCGGCATGCGCCGCGCTGCACTCGTGGTGCGGAAAGCTCAGGTCGGTCCCGCCACCCTGGATGTCGATGACCCCGCCGAGATAGTGGCGGGCGATGGCGGCGCACTCGATGTGCCAGCCGGGCCGGCCGGAGCCGAACGGCGAGGGCCAGGACGGCTCGCCGGGGCGGTGTGCGCGCCACAGCAGCGGATCGAGGGGGTCCTTCTTGCCGGTGCGGCGCGGGTCACCCCCGCGCTCGGCGCAGATCGCCAGCATCTCGGCCCGGCTGAGACGCGAGATCTCCCCGAAGGCGGGTGCGGTGGCGATCGAGAAGTACAGGTCGTCGTCGACCTGGTAGGCCGCGCCCCGGTCGACGAGCTCCGCCACCATGTCGACAATCATCGGGATGGCCTCGACCACCCCGACGTAGGCGTCCGGCGCCAGCATCCGCAGTGCGGTCATGTCCTCGCGGAACAGATCGATCTCCCGGTCGGCGAGGGCCCGCCAGTCCAGCCCGTCACGGGTGGCTCGCTCAAGCAACGGGTCATCGACATCCGTTACGTTCTGTACATAGTGGACGTGATGCCCGGCGTCTCGCAGCACACGCTGCGCGAGGTCGTAGGTGAGGTAGGTGAAGGCATGCCCCAGATGCGTCGCATTATAGGGCGTGATGCCACAGACGTACAGCCTTGCTGTGGCGGCCGGCGCCAACTCGCGTACGCTCGACGTGGCCGTATCGAAGATCCTCAGTGGCTTCCCGTGACCGGGAAGAAAACGTATCGGAGGAGATTGCCACGCCTGCATGCGTGTCAGAGTAACCGCGAACCGACTCTCCGGCGGGCACGGGGAAAGTAACCGCAACGTAACCGACGGCATCCCAAACCGATCCACCCCGGATCACCTACGGTGACATCTCATATTCTCCCGCACCTGTACCCGCACTGGTTGACCCGCCCAGAACCAGAACCCGTTCAGAACCAGAACCCGCTCAGAACGGCGGCCAGGGAATCGCCGGCCAGTCCTCCGAGGGCAACGGGAACCGGCCCTTGGCCAGAAGCCCGTCGACCCGCATGGTGAGGGCGTCGACCTCGGTGACCGTAAGCAACTCCTCGAGCCGGTCCCGGAAGGGGGCCGCGAGCGCCTCACGCAGGTCGTCGAGCAAGGCGGTCTCCTCGGCATCGAGCCACCTGCCCCGCCAGGTCCACAGCAGGGTGCGCAGCTTGCCGTCGGTGTGGAAGGTCACACCGTGATCGATGCCGTGAATTCGGCCGGAGGGCGCCGGCAGCAGGTGCCCACCCTTGCGGTCGGCGTTGTTGATGACGGCGTCGAACAGGGCGATCCGGCGCAGCTGGGAGTCGTCGGACCGGGTCAGCGCCACCAGGTCCACGGTGACGTCGGTATCGATCCACAGCTGCACCATGCCCTCGCCGAACGGGCCGTCACGCAGAATGGTAGGCGGGACGATGCCAAGCCCGAGCTGCTCGGAGACCTCGTAGGCGGCCAGCTCGCGGGCGGCGAGGGTGCCGTCCGGGAAGTCCCACAGGGCGCGTTCGCCGCGGACCGGCTTGTAGACGCAGCGGCCGGTCACCCCGTCAGCGCAGATGTCGCAGCAGAGCGTCGTGTTGCTCGCGTCGACCAGCCGGGCGGTGATCTCGAGGTCACCGCGGCGAAGGAGGTCGAGGGCGGCGGGGGCGTCGAGGCCGCCCCCGTCGATCGGATGCAGTGGCGGTCGCCACCCCGGGGTGGAACTCGCCGCGGAAACGCCCATTATCTCAGTCTGTCCGGTCCGGCAGGGTGATGTCACCGGACCGGACGGTGAGCGACATCTCTCCCACACCGCCAGGCCGACCGGACCGCACCGCTACCACGGACCGTACCCCCGCCATGGACCGCACCGCTACCACGGACCGCGCACCCGCGGCGGCCGGGCCCGGCGCCCCTCGCCGGCCGCATCAGCGCAGGTGACCGTTCTGGCGCGGGCAGACGTGACCGTCGTCCAACGGCTGCCCGCACAACGGGCAGGAGGACCGGCCCGCGGCCAGGACCCGCGCCGCGCGCCGCACGAACGAGCGCGCCTGCTCGGACTCCAGCAGGACCCGGACGGCGTCCGGCCCGTCGGGATCATCGGAGAATCCGACGACCGGGTCGGTCACGCCCGTCGCCTGCGCCTCGATGACGACCCGTCCGCCACGCGGATCCCAGCCGAGCGCGATCGTCGCGGCCTGGAACTCCTCGTCGATCGGCAGATCGAGCGGTGACAGGTCGGGGTCGGCCGGGGCGGGCTCGGGCGGCGGCGTCGCGCCACGGCGGCCCAACTCGTCGAGCAGCTCGGTCAGCTGTTCGGCGAGCAAGGCGACCTGAGCCTTCTCCACCGCGACGGTGACGACCCGCGCCCCGTCGCGGGCCTGCAGATAGAACGATCGGGCACCAGGAAGGCCTACGGTGCCCACGACGAACCGCTGCGGCGGGTCGAAGACGTGTATCCGGCGCGGCATGCCCGATCAGCCCGTTCCACCACCGGCGCTGGGACGGAAACCGCCGGCACCGCCACCGATCACCTCGTCCACGTCGAGCCCACTGGACCCCGGCGACCCCGGGGACTTCGAAGACCCCGGCGACCCCGGCGACTCCAAGGACTTCCGGGACCCGGGAGACGACGCCGCGGCGCCGACGGCCCCAGCGGAGCCCTCGGCCCGGGGTGGCGGGAGGAGCTCGACGACGTCCCCGCCGGTGTCGTTGATGCGCCGGACGAAGGGGCGGCGCTCGTTGTAGCGGATCACGGTCAGGGAACAGGGATCGACGGTGATCCGGTGGTACATGTCCAGATGCATGCCCAAGGCGTCGGCGACCACCGTGCGGATCACATCGCCGTGCGAGCACAGCAGCCAGGTGGCGTCTGGGCCCAGCCGCTCGTTCCACTCCCGCACGGCGCTCACCCCACGGGCCTGCGTGTCCCGTAGTGCCTCACCCTCGGGACCGGGGAAGACGACCGCACTGGGATGGCTCTGCACCACCGCCCAGAGCGGATCCTTCGCCAGGGTCACCAGTTCCTGCCCGGTCCAGTCACCGTACCGGCACTCACCGAGCCGCTCGTCGATCTCGACCTGCTGCGTGCCGTCCAGGCTGGCCTCGCTGACCGGACGGCGTCCGGCGATCATCGCGGCCGTCTGGCGGCAGCGGTCGAGCGGGCTGCTGACGATCGCCGCCAGCGGGATGTCGGCGAGGCGTCGCGCCAGGTCCGACGCCTGGCGGCGGCCACGGTCGTCCAACCCCACGCCGGGCGTCCAACCAAGCAGGATCTTGCCGGTCACGGCGGTCAGGCCGTGGCGGACCAGCAGGACTGTGGTCAACCGGTCCGTCCCTTCTGTTGCTGACGCTCACTGTTGCCGACGCTCACTGTCTCCGCCGGGCCGGACGCGCGGGTGAACCCGGACGCGCATCGGTCGAAACGCGCGACATCGCCTTCATACAGCCATGCCGCCAGACAGCCGTCCCGGATACCACGCTACCCAGCGGGCTACAACAGCGGCGGAACGGTTCGTCGTTACGCTTCCCGGCATGCCGGACGAGTACACGACCGCTTCCGCCTCGGAGCCTGACGCGGTCGGCCCGCAGGCACGAGCGGACCCGCAGCCAGCGGACCCCGAGGAGGTCTTCGCCGCGTTCTGCGGGGCGGGGCTATGGCCGGGGCTGGGCCGCACGACGGCCGGCCGGCTACCCGCGGCCGGGATCACCCGGCCCGACCACGTCGACGTCGGCCGGTTGGGCACCGTCGAGGGGGTCACCGGACCGCGGGCCCGGCGGCTCGCCGACAGCTTCCGCGCCGTGGCGGGCACGTACGCGGTCGTCGAACTGCTCGTCGCCGCGGATCTTCCGGCCCGGCTCGCGCGCGGGGTGACCGACCTGCTGGGACCCGCGCCCGCCGACCTCCTGCGGGCCGATCCGTGGATGCTGCTGACCGCCGCCGACACCGAGATCGCCCAGGCCGACCGGTTCGCCCGCCGCCGCGGTCTGCAGCGCGACGATCCGCGCCGGGGCCCGGCGGTACTCACCCATCTGCTCGGCCGGGCCGCCTCCCGGGCGGGGGACACCGCGGGCCCCGTGCAGGCGGTGCTGCGTGCCGCCGCGCGCGAGGGGGTGGCCGATCCGACCGCGGCGCTGACCGCGGCGCTCGACGACGGGCGAATCATCGCCGTCGGCGACCGGATCGCGCTGGAGCGGCATGCGATGGCCGAGCAGTCCGTCGCGGACGGCATCGAACGGCTGATGGCGACCGCCGAGCCGCTGCGCGCAGGCGCCCCCAGAGCCCGCCGCCGACCCGATGACGGGTCCGGGTACGACGGGTCCGGATCCGTCGGCGACGACGATCCGGCCGGGCGTGCCGTGTCCGCACGGGCCGCCACCGCCCCGCCTCCGACGGCGCTGGCGTTCGACGACAACAAGAACGACAAGAACGACGACAAGGACGAGGGGGGGAACGGGAGCAACGACGAGGTAGTGACCGGGCTGGACGAGAGCCAGCTCGCGGCGGCGCGCGCCGCGCTGGAGTCCGGCGTCAGCGTGCTCACCGGTGGGCCGGGAACGGGCAAGAGCCGCACGGTCGCGGCCGTCGTACGACTGGCCTGGGCGGTCAAGGCGGTCGTCGCACTGGCCGCGCCGACCGGACGGGCTGCCAAACGCCTCGAGGAGCTGTGCGGGGCGCCGGCGAGCACCCTGCACCGGCTGTTGCAGGCTCAAGGGCGCGGCAGCGGGTTCGCGCGCGGCGAGCACAACCCGATCGACGCCGACCTCGTCGTCGTCGACGAGGCGTCGATGCTCGACGCGGAGCTCGCCGCCGCGCTGCTCGACGCCTGCGCGGACGGTACGCACCTGATGTTCGTCGGGGACCCGGCCCAGCTACCGAGCATCGGACCGGGGCAGATCCTCGCCGACCTGCTCGAGTCCGGTGAGGTCCCGGTGACCGAGCTGCGGCGGTTGTACCGGCAGGCCGACGGCGGCGCCATCGCGACGATGGCCGCCGCGGTGCGCGGCGGGGAGCTGCCACCGCCACCACCGGGGCCTGGCCGGGAGGTCGTGGTGGTGCCGTCCGGCAGCTCCGGCGAGGCGACGCATCGCACCGTCCAGCTCGTCACCAACTCCATCCCCCGCGCGCTCGGCATTCCCGTCGCAGACATCCAGGTCGTGACCCCGGTGCACGCCGGTCCGGCGGGCACCACGGCGCTCAACACCGCGTTGAAGGGCACGCTGAACCCGGGCGGCGGCGCCGTCTCCGGGTTCGACATCGGGGACCGTGTGGTGGCCACGGCGAACCATATCGACGTCGGATTCGCCAACGGCGAGATCGGCACCATCGTCGCGCTGGGCGAACGCGGTGCGCTGCGGGTCGCGTTCCCCGGCGGCGTCGTCGAGGTGCCCGCTGGTGTGCTCGGTGATCTGCGGCACGGCTGGGCGGTGACAGTGCACCGCGCGCAGGGCAGCGAGTGGCCCGCCGTCGTCGCCGTGTTCCCGCCGGAGGCCGGCCGGATGCTCACCCGTCCGCTGATCTACACGGCGCTGACCCGGGCGCAGGCCCACCTGTCGATTGTGGCCGTGAACGGCCCGGCCATCCGCAACGCCGTGCGGAGCTCGGGCGGACGGCGCCGTACGACGCTGCTCCCGGCTCTGCTCGCCGGGCAGACCGCCGGCGGCTTCGACGATCCCGACGACGATCCCGACGACGATCCCGACGGGGGGCCGGACGACAGGCCCGACGGCGGGTCCGGCGCGCGGCGGGCGGGCGGCGCGACGGCTGGGGAGGCAGCCCGCGTACGGGACGGCGACGAACGGATGACAGTCTGAAACGTCGGGGCGTACATCCCCGCCAGCAGGCGACTGCGGCCACCCGGCGGAAGGCGGTTCTCTGACGGGAGGCAAGATCGTGGCAGACGAGGGGGCATGGTGAACGTAGACGCATCCGGGAGTCCAACCGCCGGCCAGGACGCCGGATCCGGGCCGGCGGTGCTCTCGGGTCCCCGCCGCCCCCAGGCGCCGGTGGACGTGACCGCGACCGTGACCGCGGTCGTGGCCGCAGCCGCGAACAGTGCCACAGCCGGTGTCACGCCCGGGACGGTCATCACGCCCGGGACCGCGTGCACGACCACCGCCGTGGCGCGGATCGCGGCGGCCAGCCCGCAGCTGCTGGTAGTCGCCGTCATACTCGCCGTCGCCGCCGGCGCGCTGATGCGGTTCGCCACCCCCAGCCATCTGTGGCTCGACGAGTCGTTGACGGTCGCCATCGCCTCGCGCCCCGTCCCACAGCTGCTCGACGCACTGCGGCACGACGGCTCACCGCCGCTGTATTATCTGCTGCTGCACGCTTGGATCGCGGTGTTCGGCGACGGGGACGTCGCCGTGCGGGCGTTGTCCGGGGTGCTGTCGCTGGCGACGCTGCCGGTGGCGTGGCTGGCCGGGCGGCGGGTGGGCCGGACGGCCTCCCAGGCCGGGAACGGTGGCCGTGACGCCGACGCCTGGGTGAGCCTGGCGACTCTGCTGATGTTCGCCTGCTCTCCCTACGCGATCCGCTACGGCAGCGAGACGCGGATGTACTCGCTGGTCGTCCTGTTGGTGCTGGTGTTCGGGCTCGCGACCGTGCGGGCGCTGGAACGCTCCGAGCCGGCCCGGCTGGCGATGCTGACGCTGGCGACCACCGCCCTCGTCTACACCCACTACTGGACGTTCTTGCTGATCTTCACCGTGGCGGCGTTCATGCTGCTGCAGGCCCGGCGGCGGCCCCAGTACCGGCAGGTGACCCTGCGGGCCTTCGCCGCGATGGCGGCCTCCGCCGCGCTGTTCGCGCCGTGGATGCCGTCGTTCCTGTTCCAAATGCTGCACACCGGAACGCCCTGGGCGCCCAAGGTGCAGGCCCAGGTGCTACTGGACACGGTCTTCGACTGGGCCGGTCCGACCTCCACGGGTGCGCTGCTCGGCATCGTGCTGCTCGGGGGCGCGCTCATCGGCCTGACCGCGCGTCCGGACGGGCGGGAGCTCGCGGTCAAGCTCTCCGGCCGGGTGCCGGGCCGTTACCTGGCCGCGATCTGGCTGGTCCCCCTCGTCCTGGCCTACTTCGTGAACATGTTCGGCGGCAGCGCCTACGCCGAGCGCTACACCGGCATCGCCCTGCCGGCCTGCCTGCTGCTCGCCTCCCTCGGCATCGCCCAGCTGCCGGGCCGGCATGTGCGGGCCGGGGTACTGGTCGTCGCCTCGCTCAGCGGCCTGCTCGGCGGGTGGCAGCTCGCCCGGACCGAACGCACCCAGGCCGGGGAGATCGCGGACCGGATCGTCGCGCTGGCCCGGCCGGGAGACGTGGTCGCCTACTGCCCGGACCAGCTCGGCCCGGCCGTGCACCGGGCAATCGAACGGCACGGCGAGGTCACGGTACGGGAGATCGTGTATGCGGACAGTTCCGACCCGGCGCTCATCGACTGGGTCGACTACGCCGACCGGATGAAACGGGCGAACGGCACCAGCTTCGCGGCCGAGGTCAACGAACTGGCCGGCCCCGGCCACGCCGTGCTGCTCGTCCGCGCGGACGGTTACCGGTTCCTGGAGGGCGCCTGCGCCGTGCTGTCCGACCAGCTCGCCACGCTGCGCGACCGCACCGTGCAGGTCGAGCGGCGCAACCTGTACGAGGGCGCGTCGCTGGAACGGTTCTCCACGCTGCGCTGACCGCCCGCGCGGGCGGGGTCGTCGACGGCGAGGGCCGCGACGGCCAGCACGAGCAGACCCATCGGCAACGTGTAGTGGTTGAAGAAGGTCTGCTTGTTCATCAGGTTCAGGGTGAGCAGGACCAACGCGGCCCCCAGGCAGAACCCGGTGGCGTCCCCGCGGGCCCGCCAGGCCGCCGTGTAGGCACCGAGGAGGGCGACCGCAGTCAAGCCGAATCCGAGCGTGACCCCGAAATGCGACGCCAGGCCCGGCAGGGACAGCGAGTGGGCGAGCACCTCGTAGTGGAGGTTCGTCCAGACCGCGTCGTCAAGGAAGTCCCGGGGACCGGCCACCACCCAGGGGGCGACGAGGAGCGCCGCCACGACCGCGGCCGCGGCCGTCCGGCGGGGCCCGAACGCGGGGTAGCCCGCCGCCATGGGGATCAGCAGCACGACGTGCTGTTTGGTCGCCAGGGCGAGCGCGAACGCGACGACCGCCACCCGTCCCCGCCCGCTCGTCGACGCCCACACCGTCGCCGCCAGGCACGCCACGAGCAACGGCTCGGTCCAGGACTGCTGCAGGGCGTACATCGACTCGGGGAACACGACGACCAGCAACGGCAACGCGGCCACCGCCGGCGCCGCAGGTGCCCTTCCCCCGGGTGCCCTTCCCGCGCCCGCGACCGCGCGGATCAGGACCGCCGCCACCGCCAGGGCCAGCAGCAGGCCGTAACGGACGTCACCGAGCAGAAGCCGGAAGGGAGCCAGGAGCACGGACGTGACCGGTAGATAGGGGTAGACGTCGAACAAGCCGTCGACCGGGTACTCGGCCCGGCTCGGCGCCCACTGCTGCCGGTACATGTCGGCCCCGTGCGGCAGGCCGGCCGTGGAGACCTGGAGCAGGTGGAAGACGTCGATGCGGGGCGTCGGCGCGGCGCGGATCGTGGCGACGCCCGCCGCGCAGGCCAGGACCAGGACCAGCCAGAACACCCACGGAGAGGCGAGCACATCGAGCCGGCCCCGGCCCTGGTGGGGCTCCCGGCCGATCCGGCGCCCCCGGCCGGCGCGGTGCAGCATGACCAGGATCGACCCGGCGGCGAGCAGGCCCGCGAGGATCGCGAGCACGTCCGCCACCGTGGCGAACCGGCCGACGGCGTAGTAGCGGGGACGGCGCACGAGCGGCACGACGCCGATCATGACCGCCACGAGCAGCCACGCCCCAAACCACCCACGCGGGCGCACGGCCACGGCGGTACCGGCGTCGGCGGCGGGGCCGGCGGTGCCGGCCACGACCACCACCGCCAAGATCACTGCCGCGAAACCTACCAGGACACTCGACAGCGCCCAGGCGCCGTACCGACCATCCTTGGCCGCGATGCCACCGGCCACCGCGCACCAGCCGACCAGGATCGCCGGCATCACCCGCCCCGGAGGAACCGGTCCGTCCGGGGGAGGCGAGGTCTGCGGTGCCCGTTGACCGGGTATCGACAATGCCATGTGCGCACGATGCCAGAGCCGCACCCGATCAGGCGGCCCGGACGCGCGTTATGGAAATAGGGCGGACGTACCACGGATCATCGCATGGTGTCGGGTCGAGGGGGTGCGGACGGGTCTCCGCTCGCGCCATGCAACACTTGCGACCCGGGACCGGTCCCAGGGGTCCGGCGTCCCGGTGGCGCGATGCCCGGTGTCCGTCCACCTGAGTGACCACCGGTGTCCGTCCACCCGAGTGACCATGAGTGTGTGTTGAGGAGAGGTCCTGCACAGTGACCGAAAAGCCAGAGGTAGTCGTCATCGGAGCCGGACCGGCAGGTCTGACCGCCGGTTGGGAGCTGGTGAAACGGGACGTCCCCGTGACGATTATCGAGGGTGACTCGGTCGTCGGCGGAATCAGCCGTACGGCCCAGCGTGAAGGTTGGCGTTTCGACATCGGCGGCCACCGCTTCTTCACCAAGGTTCCCGAAGTCGAGAAGCTCTGGCACGAGATCCTGCCGGACGAGGACTTCCTGCTGCGCCCCCGATCGAGCCGCATCTACTACAACGGGAAGTTCTTCGACTACCCGCTCAAGGCCGGAAACGCGCTCGGCGGGCTCGGCCTGGTCGAGGCGGCGCGCTGCATGGCCTCCTACGCTGCGGCCCGGATCCGGCCGCCGCAGGACCAGAGCAACTACGAGAACTGGCTGGTGGCCCGTTTCGGCTGGCGGCTCTACCGCACCTTCTTCAAGACCTACACCGAGAAACTGTGGGGCGTTCCGGTCAGCGAGATGCCCTCGGACTGGGCCGCGCAGCGCATCAAGAGCCTGTCCATGATGAACGCGATCGTGAACGCGGTCCTACCGAAGCGGAACCAGAAGGAGATCACCTCCCTCATCGAGGAGTTCCAATACCCCAAGTACGGGCCCGGAATGATGTGGGAGACCGCCACCGACAAGATCATTAAACAGGGCGGCCGAGTGGTCTTCGAGGAGAAGGTCCGCAAGATCCACCACGCCGACGGCCGCGCGACCGGCGTCACCACGACCGTGACCGGCGGGTACGGCCCGGGGGCCGGTGCCCCGGAGTCCTCGCGCTCCGACCTCGGCAGCGAGTACCAGTACCAGGCCGACGAATTTATCTCGTCGATGTCGTTCTCCTCCCTCGTCCGGGTGATGGACCCGCCGGCACCGGCCCACGTGCTGGCGGCGGCGAACGCGCTGAAGTACCGCGACTTCCTCACCATCGCCCTCGTGGTGCCGGCCTCGGCCGGTTTTCCGGACAACTGGATCTACATCCACTCCCCCGCCGTCAAGGTCGGCCGGATCCAGAACTTCGCCTCCTGGTCGCCGTTCCTGGTCAAGGACGGGCGTACCTGCCTCGGCCTGGAGTACTTCGTCTTCGAGGGTGACGAGACCTGGAACGCCCCCGATGAGGAACTGGTCGCGCTCGGGACGAAAGAACTCGTCGAACTGGGTCTGATCAGGGCCCAGCAGGTGGAACAGGGTTTCGTCGTACGCATGCCGAAGGCATATCCATACTACGACATACACTACAAGAAGAACGTCGATATCATCCGCGCCTGGCTGGCCGAGAACACGCCGAACGTCCACCCGGTCGGCCGTAACGGCATGCACCGTTACAACAACCAGGACCACTCGATGCTCACCGCGATGCTCACGGTCCAGAACATCATCGACGACACCAAGCACGATGTGTGGGAGGTCAACGTCGACGAGGATTACCACGAGGAGGTTTCGTCGCCGGCCCGGGGCACCGCCCGGTCCTGACGGAGGATTCGCCCGGGGCACGGATTCATCCGGGACGGGTTTGTCCGGGACGGATTCATCCGGGGCACAGATTCGACGGGTGTCGCCACTCGAACGCCGTCACACGGGCATCGCCGGAATGTCGGGCGCGTTTCACCGCCGGCGCCCGCTCCGCTTCCGGGGCCAGCCGGCATGACCGGGGACGGCCCGGTATTACCGAGTACGGAGCGGATGGGTGACGGGACGGGCCGCGTCCTGTCACCCATCCGGGACATCATCGAGGCGTAGGGGCGCGCCACGCGAGACTGGTACCGAGTGCGGCCCTGCCCGGCCGGCCGGTCGTCTACCGGCCGGCCCGTCGCAGTCCGGTCAATGTGGACGGAAGGGACTGACCGTGACGGATGTCGCGGTCCGGCCGGCGGAGCAACTCCCCGAGCCGGTCGACCAGGTCGGGAACGTATCCGGCCGTACGGGACGGATCTTCACCGCGGTAGTGGGGGTACTCCTCGCCGTCTCGGTGATCGTGCGGTTCACCGCCAGCCAGGCACTCTGGCTGGACGAGGCGCAGAGCGTCGCCATCGCCCGCCTGCCCCTGCGCGGGTCGGCCTTCACAATGTGGGACGTCCTGCTACAGGACGGCTCACCGCCGCTATACTATCTGGTGCTCCACGGCTGGATCAAAGCGTTCGGCGAGGGCACCTTCGCGGTCCGATCCCTGTCCGCGCTGATCAACATTGGTGCGGCGTGGCCGCTGTTCCTGCTCGCCCGCCGCGTGGTCGGCGAGCGGGCGGCGCGGGTCAGCGTCGTGCTGTACCTCACGTCGCCGTTCGCGTTGTACTTCGGGACCGAGACCCGGATGTACAGCCTCATCGTGCTGCTCACCGCGTTGGGTGGACTGGCGTTGGAACGCGTCCTGCGGGCACCGTCGATCAGATCGGCGATCGCCCTGGCGCTCTGCGCGGGAGGCCTGGCGCTGACCCATTACTGGTGCCTCTACCTGCTGCTCACGGTCGGAACGTGGCTGGTCCTGCTGCTGGTGGCCCGTCCGTGGTGGGTCAAGCGCCAGATCCGGCGCGGCGAGGGCGCGGGCGCGGCGGACCCAGCGGGTGTGCCGGGTAGCGCGGGTGTGCCGGGTAGCGCGGGTGTACCCGGGTACCGTTCCGCCCCGGCAAGCCCGGGAAGCCCGGCAAGCCGGGGCCGGGGCGCCCCCCACAGTCACCGGACGCCGACCCGTTTCCTCACCCCGCAGCGGCGGGGGCCGGTCTTCGGGCTGCTCGGCATCGTCGGTGGCGGGCTGGTCTTCGCCCCGTGGCTGCCCGACTTCTTCGACCAGCTCACCCACACCGGCACCCCCTGGGGAGAGCCCGCCAGCTATGCCGCGATCTCCCACGCCTACGGCCAGTGGGCCGGCGGCCCGACGACCCTGGGTCGCCTGTTGCTGTTCCTGGTCACCGGTCTCGCCGCCGCCGGCATCGCCGGCCAGCCCGCGGGTGGCCGGTTCATCCTTCTCGACCTGCGTGGTCTCGAACCGGGCCGGACCCTGTTCCTGCTGGCCACCGGCACGCTCGTCGTCGCGGTGACGGCGGGCAAGGTGGTCGGCAACGCCTGGGCCGACCGGTACACCGCCACCGCCTTCGTGCCGTTCCTGCTGGTCATCGGACTCGGCGCGACAGTCATCACCGATCGGCGGGTGTTCCACGGAGTGGTCGCCGTCGCGGCCCTGACCGGTCTGCTCGCCGGGACCTCCGACATCCACCGGGAGCGGAGCCAGGCCACCGAGGCCACGCAGGTCCTCGAGCGGATCGCCCGGCCCGGTGATGTGATGCTGGTCTGCCCGGACCAGCTCGGACCAGGCCTCGCCCGTACCGTGCCGAACTGGATGAAGGTGTACGTCGTGCCGACCTACGCACCGCCGGACCGGGTCGACTGGGCCGACTACGAGCAGCGCAACGAATCAGCCGACGGGGTCGCGATCGCCCGGCGCGCCCTCGCCGAGGCCGGTCCGGAGCACACCGTCTTCCTCGCCGGTTCCGAGTCGTACCGCACCTACGAGGAGCTGTGCACGGTGGTGCGCACCACCCTGCAGGAGGCCCGGCCACTCGCGGACGAGGTCATGAAGCAGGGTCTGCCGGCCAGGGTCTACGAGAACTACGCGCTGCTGCGGTTCCGGGCCTCTTGACCGCGACCGAGGCCCTTCCGGATGATCATCGGATAGGTGGCGGCATGGGCGGCCGGCATGCGGCCACCCGCTGGGAGGACCGCTGGCAGCTGCGCGAGGTCGTGCTCGCCTGGCTCGCGGCCCGGCTGGCGGTCGGTGCGGCGCTGGCGCTGACCAGGTATATCGCCGACAATGCCCGCGGGCAGCAGGGCGCGCAGCTGAGCACCACCGACCTGCTCGGTTGGGACGCCGGGTGGTACCAGACGATTGCCGAGGTCGGGTACAGCGGCGCCGGGGCCGAGAGCCGCCGGTTTTTTCCCTTGCTGCCGCTGCTCGTGCGGGGGTTGTCGAAGCTGCCGGGGGCCGACGCCCACGTCGGTGTCGTGCTCCTGGTCGTGGTCAACGTGTGCGCGTTGGTCTTCGCGCTGCTGCTGGTGGGGCTCGCCCGGTTCGAGGGGTTCGCCCCGGAGGCGACCATCCGGCTCATCTGGCTCGCCGCGCTGGCTCCGCCCGCCTTCGTCCTGGTCATGGGGTACGCCGAGGGACTCGCCGGGCTGCTGGCCGTGGCGGTGTTCCTCGGTGCCCGCAGCGGGCGCTGGGAGCTGGCGGCCGTGGCCGGTCTGCTCGGCGGCCTGTGTCGCCCCCTCGGTCTGGTCCTCGCGGTGCCGGTACTTCTCGAGGCGGCCCGGGGGCTGCCCTGGCCGCTCGTCCGCCGGCTCGGCCCCAGCCCCAGCTCCAGCCCCGGCACGCCGACCACCACGCCTACGGCTGGAACACTCACCGCCCATGATGGGCTGCGTCGGCTGCTCGCCGTGCTCGCCCCGGTGGCCGGCGCCGGCATCTACCTGCTGTGGTCGGCGCACTCCTACGGTGACGGGCTGGCGCCGTTCACGCTGCAGCGCGACGCGGCACGTCACGGCAGCAGCTCGAACCCGCTGGCAGTGCTGTGGGACGCGGCGCGGGGCGCCTTTTCCGGCGAGCTGGGCACGGCGCTGCACGTGCCGTGGCTGCTCTTGGCGCTCGTCGGGCTGGTGGTCATGGCGCGCCGGCTGCCGGTGTCGTACCCGGTGTGGAGCGCCCTGGTCCTGGCGGCCGTGCTGACCGGCAGCAATCTGGACTCCGCCGAGCGGTACGTCTACGGGGCGTTCCCGTTCCTGCTGGTCGCCACGCTCGTCACCGGCCGGCGGGAGATCTTCACGTTCACACTCGCCGCCACCACGGCCGCGATGACCCTCTACGCGACGCTGGCCTTCACCCTCTCCTACGTGCCCTGACCGCCGGCCGCGCGTCGGTGGGTACATGGCGCATGGGCCCGCATCATCTCGCGAGCGCTTCCAGAAGCCCTTCCAGAAGATGGCGAAACGGTTAACGTAGAGGGGGACCGCACGATGATCGGTCGCCATCCCACGCCGCACCACGCCACGCGCAGCCGGTCATCCTCCGCTCGCAACCACGAGGTCAGGCCGCATTGGATGGAGTAGAGCTGGAGTACCAGCGGCTGTACCTGCCGCCGGGTACGGACTGCCGGGCAGCCGTCCAGATCCTCACGATGCACGCCGAGTTCGGCCACTGGGAGCTCGAACGCCTGCGGCTGTTCCCGGATGGCTCCCGGCGGGTGGTGCTGCGCCGCCGTCGGCGCCCCGGCGGCCTGCCCGGTTATCTGCCCACCTGACAGCCGCCCACCTGGCAACGGACCTGGGAGGGCGTGCGCACCTCGACCACGTCCGGAGCGATCCCCCGGGTCTGCAGATGCCGTCCCGACAATGCCCATCCGGCCGGCACCTCGACTCCGGGGGCGTCGGCTCCGGTGGCGTCGGCTCCCGCGTCGCCGGTATCCGCCTGCCGGGGCCGCCCCACCGTCCAGACGTCGGCCCGGAACCAGTGATCGCGCCAATCGGCGCTGTCGTCGGCCCGCAGCTGCACGAACCGGCGACGCAGAACCTGCCGGGCGACCTCCAGCGCGGACAACACGCTGACCTCGATGCCCCCGGACGACTCGGCCCGATCGGCGATCCACACACTGCCGTCCCGGCTGGCTTGCACGAGATA
>NZ_CDWTMO010000012.1:39181-48335 GCF_977946435.1 Frankia sp. CgKIO3
GTAGTCCGCGTCTGCGCCCACCGGAACTCCGACGCCCACCGGAGCTCCGACGCCGATGCTGGACAGCGGATCGCCAGCCATACCCCCATCATGTCATGCATTAACGATGACGCATACGCGGATGGTGCTCCGCGCGCGGACGGTGGCATCTCGTCAAGCCGTACCGGCAGGTTCGGGTCAGGAGGTCCGGGTCAGGATGCGTGCAGGAAGTGGTCGAGGACGCGGACGCCGAAACGCAGCGAGTCGAGCGGCACCCGTTCGTCCACCCCGTGGAACATGCCGGAGAAGTCCAGGTCGGGCGGCAGCAGCAACGGGGAGAACCCGAAGCAGCGGATGCCGAGCCGGGAGAAGGACTTCGCGTCCGTACCGCCGGAGAGCATGTAGGGCACGGCCCGGGCGATCGGGTCCTCGGCGCGCAGCGACGTGGCCATCGCCTCCACCAGCGCGCCGTCGAAGCTGGTCTCCAACGCCTGGTCGTGGACGACCCATTCGCGACGGATGTCCGGCCCGAGAATCTCGTCGAGCTGGCGGATGAACTCCTCCTCCTGACCGGGCAGATAGCGACCATCGACGTAGGCGGTGGCCTCGCCCGGGATCACGTTGACCTTATGACCGGCCTCGAGCTGGGTCGGGTTGGCGGTGTTACGCAGCGTAGCGCCGATCATCCGGGCGATCGGGCCGAGCTTCGCGACGGTCGCCTCCAGGTCGTCCAGGTCGAACTCGATGCCGAGCGCCTCCCCGAGGGAGTTCAGGAACACCCGGACCGTCGGGGTCATGACCAGCGGGAAGGTGTGCCGGCCGAGCCTCGCCACCGCCTCGCACAGCGCCGTCACCGCGTTGTCATCGCTGATCATCGAACCGTGGCCGGCCCGGCCGGCCGCGGTCAGCTTCATCCAGGCGATGCCCTTCTCCGCCGTCTCGATGAGGTAAAGGCGCAGGTCGTCGGAGACGGTGTAGGAGAACCCGCCGACCTCGCTGATCGCCTCAGAGCAGTCGGCGAACAGGTCGGGATGGTTCTCGACGAGCCAGCGCGCCCCGAGGGCACCGCCGGCCTCCTCGTCCGCGACGAAGGCGACGACGAGGTCCCGGGGTGGCCTGCGGCCGGTGCGGACGATGTCGCGGATGACCGCGAGGGTCATCGCGTCCATGTCCTTCATGTCCACCGCGCCCCGGCCCCACAGGCAGCCGTCGGCCTCCTCGCCAGCGAATGGCGGCAGGCGCCACTCGCTGGCATCCGCCGGCACCACGTCGAGATGACCGTGGACGAGCAACGGCGCACGCGAGGGATCCGCCCCCTCCAGCCGGGTCACCACGCTGGTGCGGCCCGGAGCCGACTCCAGCAGGGTCGGCTCGAGGCCCACCTCCGCGAGCTTCGCCGCGACGTACTCCGCGATCGGACGCTCGTTGCCGTCGCCGTTGCCACGGTTAACCGACTCGAAGCGGAGCATCTCCCGACAGAGCTCGACCACCTCGCCCTCCGCCGACGGGGCGGTCACCGGCAGGCGCAGGCCACCGGTGCGGTCGGGGGGGGTCGTGGACGCACTCGCCATGCCGCCTAGTCTGCCCCGTCGGGGGTGCAGCCGCCGGATTCGGGCCGTACCGTGAAGCAGAGTCGTAACCAGCCTGCAGCATTGCGCGTCCCGCTGCAGCATTGCGCCGTCCCGCGGGACGACCGGCATAGCGCGGGCATAGCATGGCACCCGTGCCAACGCCGCACCTGCAGGGCGAGAAAGCGACGCTGCTGGCGACGCTGTACGGCAGAGCGCTGGACGCCGGGTCGGCTGACCCCATCCTGCACGACACCATGGCTCTGGACGCCGTCAAAAAGATCGACTTTGACTTCACCAGAACCGGTCTGCGCCGCAGCGAACACGCCCTCGTCGCGCTCAGGGCCAGGCACTTCGACGAGTGGACCCGCGAGTTCCTCACCACGCATCCGAAAGCCACCGTGCTGCACCTGAGCTGCGGCCTGGACACCCGCGCCTACCGCCTCGACCCCGGCCCCGGCGTGCGCTGGTTCGACGTGGACTACCCCAATGTGATGGATCTACGCCGGCAGCTGTACCCACCGCGTCAGGGTTACACGCTGCTCGGCTCGTCCGTGACCGACCCGTCCTGGCTGGCGCAGATACCGAGTGATCTTCCCGTGCTGATGGTCGCCGAAGGCCTGACCATGTACCTCCGCGAGGACGAAGGCACGGCAGTCCTCCGCCGGATCGTCCAACACTCCCCCGGCGGCCAGTTGGTCTTCGACGCCCTCAGCAGACGCGGTATCCGGATGCAGCGGTTCAACAAGACGATCCAGGCCGCCGGGGCGACCGTCTCCTGGGGCATCGACAGCTGCGCGGAACTTGAGGCGATCGACCCCCGGCTGCGGTGCGTGACCGCCATGAGCGCTTTCGACCTTGACCGGTCCGGGACGCTGCCGGCGGGCTATCGTGTGATGGCCGCGGTGGCGACGCTGGCCCCCGCCCTGCGACGGATGGCGGCCTTCTACCGGCTGGACTTCTGACGGACGTCTCCGCCCTGATCGGCGGCCCGGTCTTCAGATTGACGAGAAGCCGCTATCACCTTTCCTCCTCGCCCTCCTTGCCTTTCCAGAGCCTTTCGTGTCCGATTTATCCCTCTGGAAAGACAAGGGCAAGAGCAAGTCAGAACAGGTCAGACGGCAGGACGGCGGCGGAGCAGGTAGGTATCCATGATCCAGCCTTTACGCTCGCGGGCCTCGGCGCGGGTCCGTTCGATCAGTCCGCCGACCTCGGCGACCGGACCGTGCAGCAGGACCTCGTCCGGGGTGCCGAGGTAGGCGCCCCAGTAGATGTCGACGTCGTCGGCAGGCAGGGCCAGGAAGGTATTCTCGGCATCGAGCATGACGACGACGTCGTCGACCCCCGGCGGGAATCCGGCGGCGAGCCGGCGACCGGTCGTGATCTCGACCGGGCCGCCGATCCGGTTCAGGATCAGCCGGTGGCTGGCGGCGAGCGCCTGCACGCTGGTGATCCCCGGGATCACCTCGTAGTCGAACCGCACCACGCCCCGCGCCACGATCCGGTCGATGATGCGCAGCGTGCTGTCATACAGCGACGGATCACCCCAGACCAGGAACGCCCCGCAGCCGTCCTCGCCCAGCTCGTCGAGCATCATCCGCTCGTACAGCGCGGCCCGGCGGGAATGCCAGTCCTCGACGGCGGCAGTGTAGTCCGTCGGGGACCGGTCGCGGCTCGGGTCACGGGCCTCGACGATCCGGTAGCCGTTCCCCTCGACGTGCCGGTCGAGGATCTCCCGCCGCAGCCGGACCAGGTCCTCCTTCGCCGCCCCCTTGTCCAGGACAAAGAAGACGTCGGCCCGGTTCAGCGCCCTGACGGCCTGGATCGTCAGCTGGTCGGGGTCGCCGGCACCGATGCCAATGACGAGGATCGTGCGCATCTCAGCGCGGATCGGACCCGGCCGTGCTCACCGAATCCGGGCCCGCCGTAGCTGCCGGGCCCGGGGCGGCGCCCACCCCTGGGACGATCTTGCCGGGGTTGAGGTTGCGGCCCGGGTCGATGCCGTCGAACAGCGCCGTGAGCAGGCGCACGCCGGCTGGTGAGATGTCGTCGGCGAGCCAGCGCGCATGCTCGACACCGACCGCGTGGTGGTGGGACAGGGTGCCGGCATGCTCGATGAAGCCTTGCTGGATCGCGGACTTCACCGTGTCGTACCCGCCGATCGCCTCCAGCGTCACCGGGGAGGCGTAGGCGAACGTGAAGTACAGGCAGGCCCCGGAGTGGTACGAGTGCGACAGGTGGCACATGATCCAACCGGTCACGCCGATCTCGGCGAACGCCTTGTTCGCCCGTGCGACCACCCCCCGGTACAGCGGGCCGAGCTGCGACCAGGACGTCGACGTCTCCGACACGTCGGCCATCGCGCCCTGGCCGAGCAGGAAGTCCCGGATGTACGGGGTGTCGAACTTCTTCTGGTCGTAGAGCTGCCCCGGGCCGGTGCCGACACAGATCCCGCCCCGGCGCGCGACGATCGCCCCGACCAGCTTGCGCTGGGCCTTGACGTGCGCGGGTGAACCCTCGAAGCCAATGAACGACAGGCACATCTGATCGAGGTCGTACCTGCGGACCCGGCGCAGGTACTGCTTCATACCGGCCGAGACGAGACTCGAGGCCAGGGAGCCGCGCTTGCGGGTGGCGAAGGAGAACCGCGTCTCGTTGGCGTCGGAGACCCGGGTAACCGTCGGCGCGGCCTCGCTCGCGGCGATCTCCCGCATGGCCAGCAGTGCCGCGTCCCAGGTCGGGAAGAAGTAGCCGAGGATCACGCGCTGCTCGGGCACCCGGTGCACCTGCACGGTGGCCTCGGTGATGATCCCGAGCCGCCCCTCGCTGCCGAGAATCATCTCCCGCACGCTCGGGCCGGTCGACTGGCTGGGCACGGGCCGGGTGACGAGTACCCCGGCAGGGGTCACCACCCGCACCGCCCTGGTGATCTCCGCGATATCGCCGTACTTGTCGGACTGCATGCCCGACGAGCGGGTGGCGATCCAGCCGCCGAGGGTGGAGTGGGCGAAGCTGTCCGGGAAGTGGCCGAGCGTCCAGCTCTGCGCGGCCAGCTGCTCCTCCAGGTCCGGGCCGAGGGCGCCGGCCTGGATGCGGGCGAGGCGGGCGTCGGCGTCGATCTCCAGCACCCGGTCGAGCCGGCCGAGGTCGACGGAGATCACCGGGCGGGTCTCAGCGCGCGGCGCCTCGAGACTGCCGGAGATGTTGGTGCCGCCGCCGAACGGGATGACGACCGCGTCCGAGGCCAGCGCCGCGGCCAGCACCGCCCGGACCGCCCCCTCGTCTCCCGGGTAGACGACGACGTCGGGCAGCCGGCCGAGGTCGTGGTTACGAACCCGGACGAGGTCTCGCAGGCTCTTGCCGTAGGCGTGCACGACCCGCGCCTGTGCGTCGGTGGTGACGTGCTCCGCACCGGCGGCGTCGACGAGCGCGACGCGCAGCGACTCCGGCAGCACGGGGTCCGCGATCGTCAGGTCCGCGAAGGCCGGTGGCTGGGCCGGCGGGTGGGTGATGTCGAGCCCGATGTGCGTGCGGATGAACGGCGCGAGGTCGGGCTTGTCACTGTGGCTGAAGGAGACACTCTCCTTGCCCCAGCCCCACCACTTCATGTGCGTGACCAACGATGGCTCCTCGACAGGGACGGGACGGAGGACGACGACTCCAGGGAAGGGCTAAGGGGGAGGGCGGCGGACCGCTCAGGTGCCGGCGAGGCGTTCGACGACCGGCGCCATGGCGGTCAACGCGTCCAGGGAGACCCCGATCGTGCTGAGGCCGAAACGCTCGCGGCGCTCGACGAGGTCGTCGACGATCTCGTCGACCGACCCGCACAGCGCGTGCGGGGTCGCGAGCGCCTGTTCGGAGGTGAGCCCGAACCCGGCGGCCAGCTGCTCGGCAACCTGGGTGCGGTTGTCGGTGACGACGACGAGGTGGATGCGGACCTGAAGGGTGAGATCGTCCCAACGGGCGCCGGCGGCCTCCCGGATCCAGCGGACCTTCTCCTCGGTCGCCGCCGTCGTCGCGTTGGCGCCGAGCGAGGCATCGATCACTCCGCCGACCATGTTCATGTTCAGCCCGATGATGTCGGCCTCGCGGGCGGCGAGGGTCAGCAGCCGGCGCCCGCCACCACCGATCACGATCGGCGGGTGGGGCCGCTGCACCGGCTTCGGCGTCCCGTTCAGGCCGACGACCTGGTAGTGGGTGCCGCTGTAGGTGAACGGCCCGTCGGCGAACATCCCCTTGATGACAGCGAGGGACTCGGCAAGCCGGCCGATGCGCGCCCCCGGCGGGTCGAGCGGCAGACCGGCTCGGGAGTAGTCGGAGGTCATCCAGCCGGCTCCGAGGCCGAGTTCGAACCGTCCGCCGGACAGCGCGTCGAGGGTCGCTGCCTCTTTGGCCAGCACCACCGGATGGCGGTAGTCGTTGCTGAACACCATCGCGCCGATCCGCAGCGTCGTCGTCGCGTCGGCCGCGGCCATCAGCGCCGCGATCGGCGCGACCTGCTCGTCGAGATGGTCGGAGACGGTCAACGTCGCGTAGCCGAGATCCTCGACCCGGCGGGCGAGGTCGGCCCATGACCGGGCGCTCACCTCGGCGGGGGAGGAACACTGGATGTTGAACCGGAACGGCCGTTTGTACGGCCCGCCGGAGACCTCGGTCACCGCAGTCACTCCTCACTCACCGGGGCATCTCCAGGATGGGACACCTCGAGGACGGGCACTCGCCGGTGACATCCTCGAGGACGAGGCGGGTACCAAGATAGCCCGTCGGGCGACCGGCGACCGCCGTTGACCGTCCCCGGCGCGACCCGGCCGGTGCCTGACCATCACCCGGCCCGGCCCGACCGATACCTGGCCGTCACCGGCCCGACCCGACCGGCGCCTGACCATCACCGGCCCGACCGGCGCCGCGACCGCAGGTACTCGCCGGCCGCCCGTGCCTGCTCCGGGGTCGGCGGCGGCTCGCGCAGCGCCTGGACGGCGGCACGGCGCGCCTCCCCGGTCAGCCGGTCGACGTAGAGGATCCCGTCGAGATGGTCGACCTCGTGCTGGAAGCAGCGCGCAAGCAGGCCCTCACCGGCGTACTCGACCGGCTGCCCCCTAACGTCCACCCCACGGACCCGCGCGGCCAGCGCCCGCGTGGTCGGGAAGTGCAGCCCCGGGACGGACAGGCATCCCTCCGGGTCGTGCTGCTGGGTCCCGCCGGGCTGCCGGGCCTCCCCAGGCTGCCCCGGGTCCGGGCCGAGTTCCAGCACCGGGTTCACCACCATCCGTGGCACCCGTGGGACCGACTCGTCACGCGGGTCGTAGTCGACGTCGAAGACGAACAGGCGCAGCCCGACCCCGATCTGCGGGGCGGCGAGCCCCACCCCGGGCGCGTCGTACATGGTGTCGATCATGTCGGTGACCAGCCGACCGAGCGCAGTGCCGAACTCCGTGACCAGCGTGGTCGGAGTGCGCAGAACGGGATCACCAACAGTGCGGATCGGGAGCACGGTCATGCGGGACACTGTGCCACGTGAATCGTGAAGGACACCTGGATCGTGAAGGACAGTCGGACGGATCGTGACGGCCGGCGTGGCGATCCGTCCGCCGCCGGGATCGCCGCGTTGCGCGCCCGCGGGGAGCGGGTCACCCCAGCCCGCCGGGCGGTGCTCCAGGTGCTCGCCGACACGAGCGAGCACCTGTCCGTCGACGACGTCTTCGCCCGGGCGGAGACGATCGTCCCGGGCCTGCACCGCACCACCGTCTATCGCGCGGTGGAGACCCTCGGCGACCTCGGCCTGGTCACCCACGTCCACCCCGACCACGGGCCGGCCGTCTACCATCTGGCGGCGGCCCTCACCGGCGGCGCCCACCTGCACGTCCGGTGCCGCTCCTGCGGCACGATCCTCGACGTGCCCGCGGACCTGCTCGACGACGTCGCGCGCCGGCTCGCCACCACCGTCGGGTTCACCCTGCAGCCCGACCACGCCGCCCTTGCCGGCCGGTGCCGCGCCTGTTCGGCGAGGGCCCCGTCCGTAGACGGGGACCTCGCACCCGCGTGACGAGGGCCCGCGGGCGGCGCGGCGAGGGCCTCGCACCGGCGTAATCTCGCAGGTACCGACTATCGCGAGGAGGCCGCGGGGATGTCGCCGGAGCAGGGCCCGGTCGTGCTGGGCATCGAGACGTCCTGCGACGAGACCGGGGTGGGGCTCGTCCGGAACGGCACGCTGCTGGGCGAGGCCCTGTCGACGAGCATGGACCAGCACGCCCGCTACGGCGGAGTGGTCCCCGAGATCGCCGCCCGGGCCCACGTGCAGGCGCTGGTGCCCTGCGTGCGCGCGGCGCTGTCTTCGGCGGGGCTGTCCGCGGCGGACATCGGCGCCATCGCAGTCACCGCCGGCCCCGGCCTCGCCACCGCCCTGCACGTCGGGGTGGCCGCGGCGAAGGCGTACGCCACGGCGCTCGACGTTCCCCTCTACGGCGTGCACCATCTCGCCGGTCACCTCGCCGCGGACCTCGTCGACGGCGAACCGCTGCCCGATCCCCTCATTGCCCTGATCGTCTCCGGCGGGCACACGTCGCTACTGCGGGTGGGGGACCTCGCCCGCGACCCGATCATCCACCTCGGCGACACGCTTGACGACGCGGCCGGAGAGTGCTTCGACAAGGTCGCCCGGGTGCTCGGCCTGCCCTATCCGGGCGGTCCCGCGGTCGACCGGGCCGCGGTCGGCCACGATGCGACGGCGCTGGCCTTCCCCCGGCCGCTGACCGGCCGGGCGGACGCGCCCTACACCTTCTCGTTCTCGGGACTGAAGACCGCCGTCGCCCGGCGGGTCGAGTCGCATCCCGACTCCCCCATACCGGCCGGCGATGTGATCGCTTCCTTCCAGGAGGCGGTCGTCGACGTGCTCACCGCCAAAGCGGTCCGTGTCTGCCTCGACCACGGGATCGGTGACCTGCTCATCGTCGGCGGGGTCGCGGCGAACAGCCGACTGCGGGCGCTGGCGGCCAGCCGCTGCGAGCAGACCGGCCTGCGGCTGCGGATACCGGCCCGTCGGCGGTGCACGGACAACGGCGTGATGATCGCGACGTTGGGTGACCTGCTCGTCCGCGCCGGCGCCGAGCCCTCCCCCGCCGAGCTCACCGCCAGGCCGGGCGCGTTCCTCGAACGGGCCCAGCTCGGCGTCGCGCTGCCGGCCCTGCATGCCGCGTGAGCACCGACGGGTCCCTCGAACGGGAGAAGCGCGACGATGCACCTCGGGCATGAGGAGTTCCAGAGAAGCGGCGGGCGGGCCGGTGCGGGACCAGCCGGTGCGGATCGGGGTCGGCGGCCCGGTGGGCAGCGGTAAGACGGCCCTGGTCGCCGCGCTGTGCCGGGCCCTGTCGTCGAGCCTACGCATCGGGGTGGTGACGAACGACATCTACACCACCGAGGACGCCGACTTCCTGCGCCGGGCCGGCGTGCTCGATCCCGAACGGATCCGCGCGGTCGAGACCGGCTGCTGCCCGCACACCGCGATTCGCGACGACATCACCGCGAACCTGGACATGGTCGAGGACCTGGAGACCGACACCGGCCCCCTGGGGATCGTCATTAAATAAGTTGATCATTTGATCTGTGTTTGG
>NZ_CDWTMO010000013.1:0-1787 GCF_977946435.1 Frankia sp. CgKIO3
CACACACCTACGTCTCGCTGGAAGGGCGATCAGAATCGGCCCGCTTCGTACCGTCTGACGGCTTCTCGGTCGGGTGGCCGGTCAGGTGGTGGGCACGGCCGCGTCGGCGCGTGGCCGGACGAGGGTGAACCGGTCGAACGGGACCGGCGTCGGTGCACTGGAGTCGTACACGGTCACCCGGATGCTCGTCGAGCCGCCCGGTTCACCTGGATCCACCTCGAAAGCCGCGAAGGCGTATGGATGCTCCGGTGCCCGGAAGGCGAGCCAGGGCGCGTCCTCCCTCGCCCGGGCCGATCGGCGATGCCACCCGCCGGGATCCTGTTCGTGCACGCCGACGATGACCCAGCAGGCGGGTGGATCGAACAGTGCGTGCGCGGACGGCGACGATGATCCTCCGGTCCCCACGAGCAGGTGGACGGTGCCCGCCGAGGTGTCGAGCAGGTCACCGGCCCCGCCGACAGCCGCGGCGCCCGCTCCGTCAGCGGTCTTCCGGGCGGGCGTCGTCGCATCGGGGACCGGGCGGGGAGTCCGGGTCGCGCTGTCCGGCACGACCCCGCGCAGCGGATGAGTGCGCTCGTAGTGGTGCTCGTGGCCGCAGAGCACCAGATCCACCTCGTAGGTGTCGAACAACGGCAGCCATTCCTCCCGGATACCGAGGTCGGCGCCGTTGTGCTCCGCCGCGGTCGACACCGCGGCGTGGTGCATGCCGACGACGATCCAGTCGATGCCGGAATCGGCGCGGGCCTGTTTGAGGGTCCGCTCCAACCAGGAGGTCTGCCGGCCGGCGGTGTACCCATGGAGGTAGACCCGCCCGCTGTCCTGATAGCAGACATCGGCGGCGCTGAGCATGACGAACCGCACGCCGCCGACGGTGAACGCGTACCAGAGCCCGGCGAGGTAGGCCTCCTCGTCGTGCTGGGGAAGGGCGAAGTAGGCCTGGTAGGGCGGCTAGCCCCAGCGCTCCGTTGCCCCGCTCGGTCTCATGGTTGCCGTTGTAGGGCATCCACGGCCGGAACCGGGCGGAGGAGCTGATCATCGTGAACCAGTCGAACCAGTCGCGAACCGGATCTGTGCGCTGGTTGGCGTACGACAGGTCGCCGTTCGCGAGGTTGAACAGCGGCGCGAGGCGTTCCACTCCGGTCACCACGTGGCGTGACGCGGCCGAGCCGTACGGGTCATGCGGCTCGTCGGTGCCCTGGTCGCCGAAGCAGGTGAAGCTGAAGGCGGCCCGGTGCCGTGGAGCCGTGCGGAACGACCCGTGGGCCAGGCCCCAGCGCCCGTCATGACCCACGTCATAGCGGTAGCCGGTAGCCGGCAGGAGGCCGGACAGGTGCGCATGGTGGGCGAAGACCACCTCGTTCGTCAGGGCGTCCGTGTAGGAACGGGTGAGCGCGGTCACCGAGCCGGTAGACCCGCCATCCGCCGGGCCGAACCGTACCTGGGGCCGTGGGACGGCAGTTCGGGTCAGCCACGAGACGACCATGGACGTGGCGGGATCAGAGCCGAAGGTCAGGTGAACGCCGAGCGCGACGTCGGGACTACCAGTCACCAGCGGAGCTCTCCGTTCGCCGAACCAGCAGTCCGAACCGTCCTCGGGGCGATGAAGTTGTGCCTGTGCTGTGCCGGCAACCGGACCCGATCTCGCCAGGTGCCCCGGCTGGCAAGGTGGTTATCCGGTGGCTGACATTTTCCCATATTCCGTTACCGGTCGTCGACTGAGCGGTGTGACCGAGCGATGTGTGAGAGAACGAACGTGTTCCAACTTTGGAGCGACCAGCCCGGATACG
>NZ_CDWTMO010000013.1:2346-48269 GCF_977946435.1 Frankia sp. CgKIO3
CCGGCCATCGCCGTCTGGCCATCACGCCCGGCTATCGCGTCCGGCCATTGCGAGGTCACCGGACCGGCCGCCTCCCGGGAGGCAGCCGGAACTTCCCGAGTGCCTACTCGCTGGACTTGGCCAGATCGACCGGCGGGGCATCGGGCACCTGGTTCGGCTTCACCTCGCCACGGAAGACGAACTTCGCCTCGTCACCATCGCCTTCGACGTCCCCGACGACGATCTCGCCCGGCTTGAGCGTGCCGTACAGGATCTTCTCGGACAGCACGTCCTCGATCTCCCGTTGGATCGTCCGGCGCAGTGGCCGGGCGCCCAGCACCGGGTCGTACCCCTTCTTCGCCAGCAGGGCCTTGGCGGCCGACGTCAGCTCGAGAGCCATGTCCTTGTTCTTGAGCTGGGCGTCCACCCGGGCCAGCATCAGATCGACGATCTGGATGATCTCGGCCTCGGACAGCTGGTGGAAGACGATGATGTCGTCGATCCGGTTGAGGAACTCGGGCCGGAAGTGCTGCTTGAGCTCGTCCTGAACCTTCGCCTTCATCCGCTCGTAGTCGACGGCGCCCTGACCGGTGGCGAACCCGATGCCGGGGCCCTTGGAGATGTCCCGGGTGCCCAGGTTCGACGTCATGATCAGAACGGTGTTCTTGAAGTCGACCAGCCGGCCCTGGGAGTCGGTCAGCCGACCGTCCTCCAGGATCTGCAGGAGGGTGTTGAAGACGTCGGGGTGCGCCTTCTCGACCTCGTCGAACAGGACCACCGAGAACGGCTTGCGCCGCACCCGCTCGGTGAGTTGGCCGCCCTCCTCGTAGCCGACGTAGCCGGGCGGGGAACCCACCAGCCGCGAGACGGTGTGCTTCTCCATGTACTCGGACATGTCGAGCTGGATGAGCGCGTCCTCGTCACCGAAGAGGAACTCGGCGAGCGTCTTGGACAGCTCCGTCTTACCGACACCGGACGGGCCGGCGAAGATGAACGAACCGCCGGGGCGCTTGGGGTCCTTCAGCCCGGCACGGGTGCGCCGGATCGCCTGGGAGACGGCCTTGATGGCCTGCTGCTGGCCGATGACGCGCTTGTGTAGCTCGTCCTCCATGCGCAGCAGGCGCGCGGTCTCCTCCTCGGTGAGCTTGAAGACCGGGATGCCCGTCCAGATGGCGAGCACCTCGGCGATCTCCTCGTCGCCCACCTCGGCGACGACGTCCATGTCGCCGGCCTTCCACTCCTTCTCCCGCTTCGCCTTCTCGGAGAGGAGGGTCTTCTCCTTGTCCCGCAAGGACGCGGCCTTCTCGAAGTCCTGCGCGTCGATCGCGGACTCCTTGTCCCGGCGGACGGTGGCGATGCGCTCGTCGAACTCGCGTAGGTCCGGCGGAGCGGTCATCCGACGGATGCGCATCCGCGAACCCGCCTCGTCGATCAGGTCGATCGCTTTGTCGGGCAGGAACCGGTCGGAGATGTAACGGTCGGCCAGGGAGGCGGCCGCCACCAGCGCGGCATCGGTGATCGATACCCGGTGATGCGCCTCGTACCGGTCCCGCAGCCCCTTGAGGATCTCGATCGTGTGCGCCACTGACGGCTCCGCGACCTGGATCGGCTGGAACCGCCGCTCGAGAGCGGCGTCCTTCTCCAAGTGCTTGCGGTACTCGTCGAGCGTAGTCGCGCCGATGGTCTGCAGCTCACCGCGGGCGAGCATGGGCTTGAGGATCGACGCCGCGTCGATGGCACCCTCGGCCGCGCCCGCGCCGACCAGTGTGTGCAGCTCGTCGATGAACAGGATGATGTCGCCGCGGGTCCGGATCTCCTTGAGGACCTTCTTCAGCCGCTCCTCGAAGTCACCGCGGTAGCGGGAACCGGCGACCAGAGCGCCGAGGTCGAGGGTATAGAGCTGCTTGTCCTTCAGGGTCTCGGGCACCTCGCCCTTGATGATCGCCTGCGCCAGTCCCTCGACCACGGCGGTCTTGCCGACGCCGGGTTCACCGATCAGGACCGGGTTGTTCTTGGTCCGGCGCGACAGCACCTGCATGACGCGCTCGATCTCCTTCTCGCGCCCGATGACCGGGTCGAGCTTGGACTCGCGCGCCGCCGCGGTGAGGTTGCGGCCGAACTGGTCCAGCACCAGGGAGGTGGACGGGGTCCCCTCGGCGGGCGCGCCGGACGTGGCGGTCTCGCCCTTGCCCTGGTAACCGGACAGCAGCTGGATGACCTGCTGGCGCACCCGGTTGAGGTCCGCACCCAGCTTGACGAGCACCTGAGCGGCGACGCCCTCGCCCTCGCGGATCAGGCCCAACAGGATGTGCTCGGTGCCGATGTAGTTGTGACCGAGCTGCAGTGCCTCCCGAAGCGACAGCTCCAGGACCTTCTTCGCGCGCGGCGTGAACGGGATGTGCCCGCTCGGTGCCTGCTGCCCCTGGCCGATGATCTCTTCGACCTGTGACCGCACACCCTCAAGGGAGATGCCGAGGGACTCGAGGGCCTTGGCGGCGACGCCCTCGCCCTCGTGGATCAGGCCGAGCAGGATGTGCTCGGTCCCGATGTAGTTGTGGTTGAGCATCCTGGCCTCTTCTTGGGCCAGGACGACGACCCGACGTGCCCGGTCGGTGAATCTCTCGAACATGTGCGCTCCTTCGAGCTGCGACCGACCACACGACAGCCGGTATCCGCATGCTAGCTCCGCCGAGGCATGTCCTCACGCATCGAACAGAAATCTACCCGCCGGCACCGTCCACATCGTCGTGGGCGGCGGACCGGCGCAAGTACCGGTCCGACCAGCGGAGACGTCTAAGGCAACCGCAGCCGACCAGCCATGACTCCGTCACGTCGTTCCGCCAAGAGCAGAACGACGCCGCCCGCTTCGCGACGTCTCCGGTCGGGCGTACGGTGCGGTGGGACGCGTCAAGCGGTGCGTCCCACCTCGGTGAGCCTCCTCACCGATGCTACCGACGGTAGTGGATGAGGAGGTGCATCTTGTTGTGATTCAACTCACATGTATATCGTTTTGCGTTGTCAATGTTACTCATTGTCGCCGCCCTGGGGAGTTTCAGCGACAGATCTTGCTTGCATCTTGTGAGTAACTACTTTACGTGCGCATACTCGGGCTGTGCTTCGGGTGATTCTCAGACCGCAAGTCCTCCGTTGCCCTGCGTGTCGACCCAGGCGCGCAGCCGTTCCTCGCGATCCTGGTCACCGGTAAAGGGACACGAGGTGCAGTAGTCGTCACCAAGGCGGTAGGCCAGGCAGCACGACCCACGGCGTATGCCGGTGTACCGCCGGCCGTGGTGGACGAACTCGTGCCAACGGGGCCGGGCCCGCATGGTGGGAGTAGCCCGGGAGAAGAAGGCGTCGGCCTCCACTCGGCCGAGGTGGGGATCGCCGGTCGCGCGCTCGGTCAGCAGGAAGGCGCGGGCGCACTGCGCGGCCACCGCCCCCCACAGCGCCGGAAGGCCGAGCCGGACCCGTCCCCGCAGCTCCTCGACGAACGGTTGGA
This sequence comes from Frankia sp. CgKIO3, assembly GCF_977946435.1. NCBI lineage: Bacteria > Bacillati > Actinomycetota > Actinomycetes > Frankiales > Frankiaceae > Frankia > Frankia sp. CgKIO3. The sequence continues at coordinate 5,825 of NZ_CDWTMO010000013.1, forward strand.
GATGCGCGAGCACCTCCTCGACCAGGCGACTACGCAACGCGGCGACGTCCCCGACCACGTCCCCGACCACGCCGATCCGGGCATTCACCCCGTCTCCGGCGGTGACGCCCCCCGCGATCGGGTCATCCGCCAGGACGGTCATGGCCGGCCGGTGGAACGCGGTCTGGTCGAACCAGCCGCCGTCGAGGGCGCGTAGGGACATCGTTGCCGGGGTCAGGGCCGGCACCCGGTGCAGGAGGACGAAACAGGCGATGGCCGGGGCGGCGACGTTCGCCGAGTACCAGTTCGCCAGGTAGCTCGCGGCGACCTCCGGGCTGGCGCCGTGTGCAGCGCCCACCCGGGCCAGCGCCTCGGCCACGCCTGCTGGTCCGGTCAGGAAGGCACAGTCGGCCCAGCCCGGGCCGTCCGGCATCCCGAACTGCACACCGCGCGGCTCCAGCACCTCGGCGAGGTCCCGCAGGCTTGCCTCGAACGGTGGTTCGGCGCACTGGACGGTACCCCCGGAGAGTTCCGGCGCCGTCCCCTCGGGGACTACTTCCCTGGAAGGCGCCGCCGGGGACGCCGCCGAGCCGGTGCGGCGTTCGTTCACCGACCGCTTCACTGCCGGGACCGGGAGGTGTGCCGCGGCTGGGCCGGGCGTAGCTGTGCCAGGGTGCAGGATCTCTCGCAGAGTGGCGTTAGCATGAGCATGGCTTTAAGTAAGGCTAACTTCATGTCTGGCGTCAACTGGAGCCGCCATCAGTGCTATGCCCACGAGTCATCGTGGCCGGCATCATGGGTGGGTCGACATCGCGCGGTTGCCGGGCTGGTCGGCCCGCGTCACCAGCTGTCCGTGGCGAGATGGCGCTGGACGGCCTCGGCGATGGCCTGCTGCCCGTGCATGGTGGGGTGCGCGCTCAGATCACGTGTCGGTCCGAACAGATTGACCGGAGCCACCCACGGGTCCGGTGTGCAGATTTCGTGACCGCGTAGCGCTCGACCCGTCGAGACGAACTCCACTCCCGCATCCGACGCGGCTTTTCTGATGACCTGGTCGAGCTGTCTGTTCAGCCTCGTCAGCTGTCGACGTTCCCTGTTGGTCAGCCAGGTACAGATGTTGTTGAGCTGGTTGCCCGGAAATATGTAGGGATAGCCGACCACGATGATCCGCGAATGCGGGGCGGCGGCCTTCACCGCCGCGTAGTTGGCGCTCAGGACACCCGGAAGTTCCTTGGTGACAAGATCGCGCTCGCGGCGGTCGTTGCCATCCCAGAAGCATCTCCACGCATAACAACTGAAGATGACTTTGCCGAATCCGGCATCGTTGCCGCCGATGGTGATGGTGACGACGTCTGGGGCCCGGCCCAGTGCACGTAGCTGGGCCAGCTGGGGTTTCTCGCCCTTGAACGACTCGTGTAGGGCGCCGGTGGTGGCTCCGGAACACGCGGCGAACAGCGAGACGGTGACCCCCGATCCCATACCGCCCAGCAGTCGTGGCCAGGCCTGGCTGCTCCGCCGGCACTGGGGGGCCAGCGAGTCGAAGGGAGGATTGCCCTCCCCCGAGGAGTAGGAGTCGCCCAGCACGGCCAGGGTACGGGGCTGCGGACCGGCCGAAGCCGGATCACCCCAACCGTACGTAATCGGAACCGCGGCGAACAGGAATGCTGCCATCGCGGTGACAAGAAAGGGATGAGTGAAGTATCCGCTGCCGGGATGTGACGATACGCCGGACTGTGTTCCCGAGTTTCGGTCCCGCATGGCACGGAATCGTAACCGAGTCGCGGGAGGACGGTCCGTCGAACCCGGCGGCTGTCGCTCGGCAGAGTCGGTTGCCTAATCCGCTGGACCGGTCGAAGCCCCGGAGATGCGCGATCGTCGTAATTATCCTGGTCGCCGTAATGCAGCCCGAACGAGCCCGGTCGGGATCGGATCAGATATTCTTCTCGAAGACGAGACGCAGGCCGATGAGTGTCAGATGGGGCTCGTGGCGGTCAAGGGTCTCACTTTCCTTGATGACCACGGACGCGAGACCCCCGGTGGCGATCGTCACCGCATCCGTCCCGAGCTCGGCCCGGATGCGGCGTACCAGGCCGTCCACCTGACCGGCGACGCCGTAGATCATGCCGGACTGGAGTGCCTCGACCGTGCTCTTGCCGATGACGGAACGTGGCGCGACCAGTTCCACCTTACGGAGCTGGGCCGCCCGGGACGCGAGTGCGTCCAGCGCGATCTCGATGCCCGGTGCAAAGATTCCGCCGATGAACTCGCCGCGTGCCGAGACGATGTCCAGGTTCGTCGAGGTGCCGAAGTCGACGACGATCGCCGGCCCGCCGTAGAGGTGGTGCGCGGCGAGCGTGTTCATGATGCGGTCCGCGCCGGCTTCCTTCGGATTGTCGATGAGGATGGGAACCCCGGTCCGCGTCCCCGGTTCGACGATGACGACCGGAATGTCGTGAAAGGCCCGGACCACCATCCGGCGCAGGGCTCGAAGCGCGGCGGGAACGGTCGAGCAGATCGAGACACCGGTGACCTTGTACTCGCCGAGCAGGCCGCGGTAGAGTAGCACCAGTTCGTCCGCGGTCGCCTGCGGGTCGGTGCGCACCCGCCAGGAGTCGGCGAGGTGTTCACCCTCGAACACGCCGACGACGGTGTTGGTGTTACCGACGTCGATGGCGAGCAGCATCAGGATTCCTCCACGATCAGACCCTCGATCGGTGGGCCCGCGGTGGCCGATCCCGGGCGATGATCGGGATCCAGGGCGAGATCGAGGCCGAGGTCGAGAGCGGGCGCCGAATGGGTCAGGGCGCCGACGGCGAGATAGTCGACGCCGACGGCTGCCACCGCCGCCGCCGTTCGCAGGGTCAGGTCGCCGCTCGCCTCGAGCCGCACCCCGGCCGGACGGGCGAGCTGGACCGCGGTCCGCAGGTCCGCCAGCGACATATTGTCGCAGAGGATGAGATCACATCCGGCATCGACGGCCTCCGCGACCTGGTCGACGGTGTCGCATTCGACCTCGACGGGCAGCCCGGGGAACCGGGCCTGCACCGCGGCGAACGCCGCCGCCACGCCACCCGCCGCGACTACGTGGTTGTCCTTGATCAGGGCTGCGTCCGTCAGCGACATGCGGTGGTTCACCCCGCCCCCGCAGCGCACCGCGTACTTCTCCAGCGCGCGCAGGCCGGGTAGCGTCTTGCGGGTGTCGCGGATCACCGCACCGGTGCCGGTGACCGAGTCGACCCAGGCCCGCGTCAGGGTGGCGATCCCGGACAGGTGGCACAGCAGGTTCAGCGCGGTGCGTTCGGCGGTGAGCAGGCCGCGGACCGGCCCGTTGACGTAGGCCACCGTGGTGCCCGGCGGGACAGGGTCGCCGTCGCGAGCGGTCAGGGTGACGGTCGCGGCCGGCCCGAGCAGGCTTTCGAAGACGGCGGCGGCGACCGGCAGGCCGGCGACGACGCCCGCGGCCCGCGAGACGATGGCGCCGTGCCCGACGAGGGCGGGGTCGACCGTCGCCTCGGAGGTCGCGTCGACCGCGCCGATCTGGCCGGTCACCTCGTTCTCCTCCCAGACCGGGAGGTCCTCCACGAGCGCGCGGCCGACCAGGGCCACCACCCCGTCCGGGTCGAGGCCGGCCGAGGCGAGGGCACTGCGGGTGGCGGGCGAGAGCCGTCCGCCGGGCACGCCGGCGGAACCGGAACCGCTCACCGCGAGCCGCGCATGGGCTCGACGTCCACGATCAGTTCCCCTTCTGGATCGAGCCGGGTGAGGATCCGGCCGAGCCAGTGTTCGTCGTCCCGCTCACCGAAGTCCTCCCGCCAATGGGACCCGCGGGTCTCCGTCCGGATGGCGGCGGCGGCGGCGAGGGCCGTCGCAACCGTGCGCAGGTTGGTCATCTCCCAGGCCGGCGGCCCGGCCGTGACCGTCGCCCCGCTGACCCGCAGGTCCCCGAGACCGGCCAGTACCTTCGCCGTCGCCCGCAGGCTGTCCGCGCTGCGCAGCACCCCGACACCGTCGGTCATCGCGCGCGCGAGCTCCGCGCGTTCGGCGGGGTCGGTCAGACCACTGCCGCGACCGACCACCGGCGCGGCGGGGATGGCGGCGCCGCGCTGGCCGCCGGGCGCGGTGCCGGCTAGGTGCTCCGCGATGCGTGCGGCGAAGACCAGCCCCTCCAGCAGGCTGTTCGACGCGAGCCGGTTGGCGCCGTGCACCCCTGTGCAGGCCACCTCCCCGCAGGCGTACAGGCCGGCCACGCTCGTGCGGCCCCACAGGTCCGTGCGCACTCCGCCGCTGGCGTAGTGGGCGGCCGGCGCGACGGGGATCGGTCTGGCGACCGGATCGATGCCGGCGGACCGGCAGCGCGCGGTGATCGAGGGGAACCGCCGCTCGATGGTCGCCGCGCCCAGCCTCCGGGCGTCCAGGAACAGGTGATCGACCCCCTGGGCCGCCATGACCCGCGACATCTGCTTGGCGACGACGTCGCGCGGCGCGAGGTCGGCCAGCCGGTGGACGCCCGCCATCACCCGCTCGCCGGCCGCGTCGACGAGAACGGCACCCTCCCCCCGCATGGCCTCGCTGACCAGCGGCTGCTGGCCCCCGAGCAGGTCGGCGACGGCGCCCGGCCTGGACGGGGGCAGCCACAGGGCGGTCGGGTGGAACTGGACGAACTCCAGGTCCGCGACGACGGCGCCCGCGCGCAGAGCCAGCGCCACCCCGTCCCCGGTGGAGACGCCGGGATTGGTCGTCGACGCGAAGATCTGCCCTATCCCGCCGGTCGCCAGGACCACCGCGCCCGCCGTCACCGCGCCGACGCCGTCCCGGCTGCCCTCCCCCAGCACGTGCAGGGTGGCGCCGGCGGCCCGACCGTCGGAGTCGAGCAGCAGGTCGAGGACCAGTGCGTGTTCGATGACCTCGACGCTCTCATCCGCCCGGACGGCGGTGATCAGGGCGCGTTCCACCTCCAGGCCGGTGGCGTCCCCACCCGCATGGATGATGCGGTTGCGTAGATGGCCGCCCTCCCGGGTGAGGGCGAACGAGCCGTCGGTGGTCCGATCGAACCGGGCGCCGAGCTCGGCGAGCTCACGTACCCGCGCCGGTCCATCGCGGACCAGTACTCGGGCTGCGTCCTCGTCGCACAGCCCGACGCCGGCGACCAGGGTGTCGGAGAGATGATCTTCGGGCGAGTCCTCCGCGGCGAGCGCGGCGGCGATCCCACCCTGCGCCCACCGGGTCGACCCGGCGTCGAGGCGTGCCTTGGTCACCAGCAGCACCCGGGCGGCGGGCAGCGCCCGGCGCAGGTGCAGGACCGTCGTGAGCCCGGCGATGCCCGAACCGATGACGACGACGTCCGCGGCGCGCAGCCATCCCGGGCGGGGCGCGTCGAGCCGGCAAGGTAGCACGGTCACTGCGTAGCCACGGCCGATCGGACCGCCGCCGCGGCCGCAGGTACCGGGATGTCGACCGGGATGTCGACCGGGATGTCGCCACGCAGGCTCGACGGGTCGCCGGGGAGCGGTTCGGCCGGGTCGTCGCCGTGCCCGATGATCCGGTTTGCCGCGTCGACGAACAGCACCTTCGGGACGTGCCGGCGCGCCTCGGCGTCGTCCATGAGCCCGTACGCAATGATGATCACCAGATCGCCCGGCTGGACCAGGCGCGCCGCGGCACCGTTGATACCGATGATCCCGCTTCCCGCCGGTCCCGCGATGGCGTACGTCTCCAGCCGGGCGCCGTTGTTGATGTCGACGATCGTGACCTGCTCGCCGGGCAGCAGGTCGGCGGCGGCCAGCAGGTCCGCGTCGATCGTCACGGAGCCCACATAGTGCAGATCGGCCTGGGTGACTGTGGCACGGTGGATCTTGGCGGTGAGCATGGTGCGCAACACGGTCAGGCTCCCGGGTGATCGCGGTCGGCGGGACGGTCCGGTCGGGGGGTGAGGGCGGGAGACCCGGCGGATGCCGGAGACCCAGTGGGGGCCGGCGCCGGGGATTCCGGAGGCAGGACGAGGTCGATGTTGTCGATCAGGCGGGTGGTGCCCACCCGGGCAGCGACGAGCAGCAGGGCGGGACCGCTCCGGACCGGACGCAGATCGTCGGGGCTGGCCAGGGCGAGGTAGTCCACGTCCACCCCGTCCGCGGCGGCCAGAACCTCCCGCGCGGTCGCGAGCACGGCGTCCTGCCCGCCCGCCTGGGCCCGGGCCCCGGCGGCGAGCGCCCGGGACAGGGCGAGCGCGCTGCGCCGCTGCTCGGGGGTCAGATAGACGTTCCGGCTCGACAGCGCGAGGCCGTCGGGCTCGCGCACGGTCTCCACATCGATCACGGTGACGTCGAAGGCGAGGTCCGCGACCATCCGGCGGATGCAGACCAGCTGCTGGGCGTCCTTGCGCCCGAAGAACGCCAGGTCCGGACGGACCAGGTGGAGCATGGTCCCCACCAGGGTCAGCATCCCATCGAAATGGCCCGGACGGGTTGCGCCTTCGAGTAGCTCACCGAGCGGCCCGGCCTGCAACCGGACGAGCGGCGGCGAGTCGTGGATCACCTGGGGGGCGAAGACGAGGTCGACCCCCTCCCGCGCGCACATGTCGAGATCGGCGGCCAGGGTGCGCGGGTACCGGTCGAGATCCTCACCCGCGCCGAATTGCAGCGGATTAACGTAGATCGTGGCAACCACCTGGTCCGCCTGGGCCCGGGCGGCGCGCAGCAGCGAGGCGTGGCCTTCGTGCAGCGCTCCCATTGTCATGACGACGGCCCTGGTCGGGCGCGCGTGCCCGGCTGCCGCCCGCGCGGGCGCGTCGTCCGGCGCAGGCAGACCGGCCTCACTCTGCCGGGCGATGGTGGCCTGCCGGTCGAGCGCGGCGCGCAGCTCGGCCCGGTCTCTGGCCAGGACGGGACTGCCCGAGCCGGGGAGCGTGCTGGGCCGGACGGAGGGGGCAATGCTCCTAGCGGAGGGGGCCGTGGCGGTGGCCGCCTGATCGCGGGATCCCGTCGATGGGCGGTCAGGCGTGGTGGAGAAAACAGCAGTCATGATCCGCTCCAGTCCTCGGATGGGATACCGGACGTCGTTGGCAACTGTAACTCGGCTGCAATGATTGCTGCCCTCCTCTGTGAGCTGGGCTTCGTTCGGGCGATCGCCCGAACGAAGCCCTCTGCTCACTCCGGAAGGTGCAATTTGTTGCTTTGTGACGTTATATGATATCCCGCTGGGGCGGCGAGCCCACCGGAGTTCAGGCCCCGGTGTGCGCGGGCTCGGCCCGCTCAGGGGCCTCGGCCTCCTGGGGGGAAGAGGGCGTGGGGGCTCCTGGACGGGTGTGCTGCGCGACGTAGGTGCCGGCGGCGATCGCCGCCGCGACCGGCCATTCGATGATCGAGGCCGCGGCGAGCCCGCCGAGCCCCAGGTAGTAGGCGCCCTTGCCCAGCGACGGCCACTGCGTGCTCGTACCTCGCCCAACCTCGAACCGCGACGTGAGCAGCGGTAGCCGGACCGTGAAGGTGTGTGTGCCCGGCGACCGCTCGGGGCCCGTGGGCGGGGCCGGCTGCTGCTGGTCCCGCTCAGGGGCAGAGGTGTCCGTGTCCTCCCGGTGCGGCTGTGGCCGTGCCCGTGGCGGAGTGTCCGTCTTCGTGGCCATGGCAGCCCACCTCTCTCAATATCTCGATCTCCTTCTAGGAGAGAACCTATATAGTATCCAGAAGATAACTTCTCGTACTGTTCGCGGTGTGAGCGCGGTCAGGCGGTGGACAGGTAGTCCTTGAAGGAGATGCCGGTCAGTCGCTCGTAGGCCTCCACGTAACGGGCCTGGGTCGCCTCGACGACGTCCGCGGGCAGCTCCGGCCCCGGCGCGGTCCTGTCCCAGCCGGTACTCGTCAGATAATCGCGGATGTACTGCTTGTCGAAGGACGGCTGGGAGGCTCCGGGCCGCCAGGTGTCCTCCGGCCAGAACCGGGACGAGTCCGGGGTCAGGACCTCGTCGGCGAGCCGCAGCGTGCCCTGGGTGTCATGACCGAACTCGAACTTGGTGTCAGCGAGCAGGATGCCGCGCTCGGCTGCGAGGACACTGGCCCGGCCGAAGATCTGCAGGGTCAGCCGCTCGAGCTCGGCGGCGAGCTCGGTGCCGATCCGGCCGGCCGCGTCGGCCCGACTGATGTTCTCGTCGTGCTCACCGATCGGCGCCTTCGTGGACGGCGTGTAGATCGGTGCCGGCAGCTTGCTGCCGTCCACCAGCCCGGTGGGCAGGGGATGCCCGCTGACCGCGCCGGTGCGCTGGTAGTCCTTCAGCCCGCTGCCGGTCAGATAACCACGGGCGACGCACTCGATCTGCACCATGTTCAGGCGTCGGCACAGCATCGACCGGCCGCGCAGCTGCTCCCTATACGGAGCGAGCTCGGCCGGGTACTCATCGGCGTTCGAACTGACGACGTGGGACGGGACCAGGTCGGCGAGCTGGTCGAACCACCACAGCGAAAGCCCGGTGAGAACGGCTCCCTTGTCGGGAATTTCGGTCGGTAGGACCACGTCGAACGCCGAGATGCGGTCGCTGGCGACCAGCAGCACGGCGTCGTCCCCGACCGCGAACAGCTCCCGGACCTTGCCCGAACCCAGGTGGGTGAGCCCGGCGAACTCCTCATGTGTCAGCGGCATACACCGACCGTACCCAGGGAGAACAACAGCACCTGCGGGGCGGGGTCCCGCGCCATGCCTGCGCCGCTGTGCGGCGGGTCAGGCGCGGGGGCGCGCGGGTCAGGTGAGGGCGGCCAAGGCGTCGAAGACCGGGCCGAGGCGCTTGGTGTAGCGCTCGGGCCGGCTCACCTCGTCGAGCCTGGCCTCGTCCAGGGCCAGGCCGCGGTCGCCGGCGTGCTTGCGCAGCGTCTCCCGGAACGGCACGCCGGTCTGCCAGGTCTCCATCGCCGCCGTCTGGGTGACGGCGTAGGCGTCCTCGCGGGACAGCCCCGTCTCGACGAGTTCGAGCAGCACCGCCGAGGTGTAGACCAGCCCGCCCGTGGCATCGAGGTTCGCCCGCATCCGTGCGGTGTCCACGACCAGCCCGGTGACCAGCCGGGTCGTCAGGTGCAGCAGGTAGTCGACGCCGGTGGCGGCGTCCGGCAGCGCGATGCGCTCGGTGGAGGAGTGGGAGATGTCGCGCTCGTGCCACAGCGGGACGCCCTCCAGCACCGGGACGTACTGCGCCCGGACGATCCGGGCGAGCCCGGCGATGCGCTCCGACATGATCGGGTTCTTCTTGTGGGGCATCGCGGAGGAGCCCTTCTGCCCGGAGCCGAACGGCTCGGACAGCTCCCGGACCTCCGTGCGCTGGCCGTGCCGGACCTCCAGGGCGACCGCCTCGCAGACGGTCGCGAGCCCAGCCAGCGCCGCGACCCAGGAGGCGATGCCGTCGCGCAGCACGACCTGGGTGGCCACCGGGGCCGCGGTGAGGCCCAGCTTGTCGGCCACATAGGCCTCGACGTCGGGGTCGATGTTGGAGTACGTCCCGACCGCGCCGGAGATCTTGGCGACGGCCACGTCCGCGCGGGCCGCGCGCAGCCGGTCGCGGCAGCGGGCGAGCCCGAACGCCAGGTCCGCGACGCGGTGCCCGAACACCGTCGGCTCGCCGTGGATACCGTGCGTCCGGCCGACCCGCAGGGTGTTCCGGTGGGCTAGGCCGAGGTCGCGCAGCGCGGCGACGAGGGTGTCCGCCCGGGCGAGCAGCAGGTCGGTCGACTCGACCAGCTGCAGCGCGAGCGCCGTGTCGAGCAGGTCTGAGGAGGTCATGCCGAAGTGCGCGTAGGCGGCGGCGGACCGGGGTTCGGTGCGGTCGGCCCAAGCGGTCAGGAAGGCGATGACGTCATGCTGGGTGACGGCCTCCACCTCGGCAACGGCCTCGGGCGTCGGAGCGGGGGCGGCCCGGACCGGCTCGACGGAATCGGCGGGGATGCGGCCCGCGGCGGCGTGCGCCTCCATGACCAGCACCTCGACGCGACACCACAGCTCGTACTTGTGCGCCTCCGACCACACCCGGCCCATCTCCGCCAGGGTGTAACGGCCGATCATGACTGGCTGCCGGCCGCGGCCGCCGCGCTCAGCCCGTCCGCCGCGGCCTGCTCGAACTCGTCCTTGAACGCGGCCAGCTTCAGCCCCAGATCGGGATCGGCCAGCGCCAGGATCTGGATCGCCAGGATCGCCGCGTTCGTCGAGTTGTTCAGGCCCACGGTCGCGACCGGGACGCCCGGCGGCATCTGCACGATGGCGAGCAGCGAGTCCATGCCGTCCAGCGCCCCGCCGGAGATCGGCACGCCGATTACCGGCAGCGTGGTGAGGGCCGCGATGGTGCCGGGCAGCGCAGCGGCCAGGCCTGCCCCGGCGATGACCACCGAGATGTCGCGGGCCCGCAGCTGACCCACGTAGTCGGCGAGGGTGCGCGGCGCCCGGTGCGCCGACAGCGACACCTGCTCGTAGGGCACACCGAAGCGTTCCAGGGTGGCGCCGGCCTTGCTCATGGTCTGGGTGTCCGACGGTGATCCGAAGACGATCGCCACCTGGGGATGGCCCGGCCCGGGGGTGCTCTGCGACACGGTCTACTCCTTCTTTTTCTTTCTATGTCCTGCGGGATCCTCGCCGGACGCGACGTCCGCTCGACGGACGTCGGCCGCGTGGCGCATCCGGGACGGATCTCCGATGTCGGTGCGGTAATGGGCGCCGGGCAGCGAGATGCGGCTGACAGCCTCGTAGGCCGATCCTCGCGCGGACTCCAGGTTGGAGCCGATGGCCGTAACGGACAGCACACGGCCGCCGGCCGAGACGACCCGGCCATCCGGCTCCCTCCGGGTACCGGCGTGCAGGACGTCGACGCCGGCCAGTGCACCGGCGGCAGCGAGCCCGCGGAGCGGGTCGCCGAGCCTGGGTGCCGCCGGATAGCCGTGCGCGGCGACGACGACGCTGATCGCCGCGCCGGAGCGCCACACCGGTGCCCGCCGGCCGGAGAGCACGTCCGTCAACGGCGTCGTGAGCAGGGCGAGGATGGCCTGCACCTCGGGGTCACCGAAGCGCACGTTGAACTCCACCACCCGCGGGCCGCGGGTGGTCAGCGCGAGCCCGGCGTAGAGCAGGCCGGTGAACGGGGTGCCGCGCCGGGTCATCTCGGCCACTGTCGGCCGGATCACCGTGGCGACGATCTCCGCCGGCAGGCCGTGCGAGGCCCAGGGCAGCGGGGTGTACGCGCCCATCCCCCCGGTGTTCGGGCCGGTGTCGCCGTCGCCGACCCGTTTGTGGTCCTGCGCCGGCAGCAGCGGGAGGACCGCGCCGGACTCGGTCACCACGGCGAACAGGGAGACCTCGGGCCCGTCGAGGTACTCCTCGAGGACAACCCGGCCGTCCGGTCCGCGCAGGCTCGCGCGGACCGCGGCGACGGCCGCGTCGCGATCCTCGGTTACCGTGACGCCCTTGCCGGCGGCGAGCCCGTCGTACTTCACCACGTACGGCGGGCCGAAGACGTCCAGGTCGGCCAGGGCGGGCTCGATCTCGGTGTGGTCGCGAGAGGCCGCCGTGGGCACCCCGGCGGCGCGCATGACCTCCTTGGCGAACGCCTTGCTGCCCTCCAGCCGGGCCGCGGCCGCGCTCGGGCCGAAGACCGCGAGGCCGCGGGCGCGTAGCTCGTCGGCGGCCCCGGCTACCAACGGCATCTCCGGACCGATGACGGTGAGGTCCGCGCCGACCGCCTCGGCAAGGTCGGCGACGGCGTCCGGGTCGGCGACGGCGAGCGGGCGGGGCTCGGCGAGCTCGGCGGTCCCGGCGTTTCCGGGCGCGCAGATCAGCGAGCCGACCCGGGGATCGCGGGCGAGCGCCCGGCACAGCGCGTGTTCACGGCCGCCGGAGCCGACAACAAGAACCTTCATCAGTTCACCTCGCGACGCAAGCAGCGGCCCGGTGCGCGGCGGCGGATTCCCGGTAATGCCGGCGGACCGGGCCGCGTCGCCGCCACGGCCGTGCGCGGGGGACGTGGGGGTCGGTGGAGGCCGTCACCGGTTGTCCCCGGCGCGCGGCGCCGGGACGGAGATCCGGACCGGGCGCGGGTGCCGTCGCGAACCGGCGAACCCCGCCTGGGGCATCGCGTCGTCGCAGTTCGGTCGGGTCACAGTTCCACAGTAGCGGGTATGCTGATCATCGTGCGCGTCGTGCCCGGTCGGTGCCGGTGACTCCCGGCCGGTCACCCGGGACGATCCGCGCTGAGCGGCTACAGCCCGACGCCCGACCGCCAGAGCAGGTGGGCCATGCCGTGCACCAGGTGCAGCGCGCAGCGGCGTGCGTCCACCTCGGCCATGCCCGCGACGATGGCGGCGGCGTCGACCGGCCAGACCCGGACCTCCCGGCCGAGCACGGTCAGCGGGGCGGGATCGTCGCGGCCCTCGAAGGCGCGTCCACCCGGTTCGACGAACAGGTGCAGCGACCGCCCTGCGGCCGGGAAGTTCTCGCAGCGCCAGTACAGCAGCGGCCACGCCTGCAGCCGTTCCCGCCGTCTTGGCCAACGCCGGCGGCGACCGGGGTCGACGGCCGCCTCGCCCGGGTCCGCCCGATCTGCCCGGGCTGCCGGGTCCGTGGCCGCCCGTGTCGCCCCGCCCTCGCTCAGGTCCAGCGCGGGCAGCGGCCGGCCGGCGCGGTACCGCGCCGGCGCGCGGTGCGGCGCGGTGCGGGCCGCCCGCACCGTGACCGGTGGTACCAGGTGTTCGGCCGCGCAGAAGTCCAGGAAGTCACGGATCTGGGCGTCGACGTGACTGGCGACGGCCGCGGCGCGTTCGAGCCGCTGCGCCTCGGCCCGCTTCGAGCTCCGGATGGCGTGGCTGCCCCGCAGCAGCACGTCGGTCAGTGTCTGTGGCAGAGCCTCGCCGGTGGGGGAGAACCCGACCGGCCAGGCGTCGGAGTCGGTCGGGTGCAGGTAACCGCGTCTCACGGCCGGTGGCCAACGGGCCGGTTGCGGGGCTTCGGCCGGTTCCGGCAGCGACAGCGGTGTCCGCCCGGGGATGGAAGGGTCGTCATCCGACGGCCGGGACCTGACAACGGCCACCGCCACCACCCCCGGACGTCATTGCTTTGCGTGACCGCCCAAGCGTCGATGGTAATGCTTCCGGCTGCAACCGGAACCGACCGGATCTTGGCCCGCGCCGGGCGGGATCAGACCAGGTCTTTTCGGACCAGTTTGTTCAGACCAGGTCATTGATGACGAGCGTCTGGTCCCGCCCGGGACCGACGCCGACCGCCGACACCGGGGCGCCGGAGAACTCCTCCAACGCCCTGATGTAGTCCTTCGCGGTGCCGGGCAGGTCGGCGAACGACCGGACGCCGGAGATGTCCTCGTGCCAGCCGGGCAGGTCAGTGTAGATCGGCTTGGCGTGGTGGAACTCGGTCTGGGTCATGGGCATCTCGTCGACCCGTTCGCCGCCGATGTCGTAGCCGACGCAGATGGGCACCCGGTCGAAGCCCGACAGGACGTCCAGCTTGGTGAGGAAAAGGTCGGTCAGACCGTTGACCCGCACCGCGTAGCGGGCGATTACGGCGTCAAACCAGCCGGTGCGCCGTGCCCGGCCGGTCGTCACGCCGAACTCCCCGCCAATGCGGCGCAGCTCCTCTCCGACCTTGTCGTCCAGTTCGGTGGGGAAGGGGCCGGCGCCGACCCGGGTCGTGTAGGCCTTGATGATGCCGATCACCCGACTGATCCTCGTCGGGCCGATGCCGGCGCCGGTGGCCGCGTAGCCGGCGGTCGGGTTCGATGACGTGACGAACGGGTAGGTGCCGTGATCGACGTCGAGGAGAGTGCCCTGGGAGCCTTCGAGCAGCACGACCTTGCCCGCGCGCAGCGCCCGGTCGAGAATCAGGCCGGTGTCGGCGATGTGGGGTTGGAGGCGTTTCGCGTAGTCGGCGTACTCCTCGACCACCTCGTCTAGCTCGATCCGGCGCCGGTTGTAGACCTTGGCCAGGACCTGGTTCTTCTCCCGTAGCACCAGTTCGAGCTTCTTGTGGAAGATGCCCGGGTCGAGGAGATCCTGCACTCTGATGCCCGTACGGGCAACCTTGTCGCCGTAGGTGGGACCGATGCCGCGACCGGTGGTACCGATCCGCGCCTTGCCCAGGTAGCGCTCGATGACCCGGTCCAGCGCCCGGTGATGGGGCATGATCAGGTGGGCGTTCGCGCTGATCAGGAGCCGGGAGACGTCGATGCCGCGGGCGGTGAGCCCGTCCATCTCGGCCAGCAGCACGCCCGGGTCGATGACGACCCCGTTGCCGATCACGGGAACGCAGTCGGCTCGCAGCATGCCACTGGGAATCAGGTGGAGCGCGTAGCTCTCCGCCCCGATGACCACGGTGTGGCCGGCGTTGTTGCCACCCTGGTATCGGACGACGTAATCGACGGCGCCGCCCAAGAGGTCGGTCGCCTTTCCTTTTCCCTCGTCGCCCCACTGGGCACCGATGAGGACAAGAGCAGGCACCGGGCGAGGTTACTAGGGATGGCGGGGCCGTGGGGCCGGCTGCGGCGTCCTCGCTGGCCTCCACCACCGACGCGGCCTGATGAACTCACTGTCAGGTGAAGCCGATCTCACTGGCGGTGACGGGATTGCTGCCGGTCAGGAACGTCCGGCAGCGGGTGGCCTCCTCGGCCTCCCCGATGGCCGCGGCCGCCCGGACGAGAGCGGCGAGTGAACGCAGGAACCCGCGGTTGGGTTCGTGTGACCAGGGGATCGGCCCGTTGCCCTTCCAGCCCGAGCGGCGCAGGGCGTCGAGGCCGCGGTGATAGCCCGTGCGGGCGTAGGCATAGGCCTCGATGGGTCGTCCGCCGGTGAGCGCGAGCTCGGCGAGCGCGGCCCAGGGCGCGCTGAACGCGGGCAGCCGGGCGGCGACGGCATCCGGCGGATCACCGGCGGCCAGCGCCTCGGTCGCGGCCGCGTCGGAGGGCAGGAGCGTCGGCGGCGGACCGGAGAGCAGGTTGGGCTTTCCCGAGGCGGACGGCGTCGTCATGAGTGCATCCTGCCCGACGACTGGCCGCACACGTCATGGAGGTCACCCCGGACGCGCCCGCCCTGCGCGCACGGTGACCGGGTCGGTCAGGCCCTGACGCTGACGTTCCACAGATTCTGGCCGACGACCCCGGGTTGACCGTCGTTCACCCGGGTGAGGTACGAGTACAGCGCGGCGATGCCCTGCGACTGCGGTCCGAACTTGCCGTCGACGGTGAGTACGAAGCCCTTCTGGCGCATTCTGTCCTGCCAGACGAAGGCCTCCGGGCGGACGTCGTCGCTGAGGGACGCGTCGAGGACCGTGCCCCTGAACGAGCCGTCCCCCATCTCCCGGCGAGCCCGGTCCAGCGTCATGGGGGGTTCCACCGGGGTGATGGCCTGCTGGATGACGTCGCCAGAGCCGCCCGGGACACTGGCCGGGCCGTTGTTGGTCAGGCCCATCTTGACCGAGCAGGACGGCCATGGCTGCCAGCCCCGCTGGTTGTAGAGCTTCGCGGCCGCCTCGTCCTGCGTGGCGGGCGACGCCTGGTACGGCCGGCCGGAGTACCCGAGCCCGTGCCAGGTCCGGTCGTCGAACTGGTAGGCACCGGAGAAGCCGTTGCCGGTGCTGATCGCGTAGTTGCCGCCGGACTCGCACTGGCGGAGCTTGGCGAAGTCATCGGCGGTGGCCGCGCCCGCCGGAGCCGCGGTGACCGCGAGGCCGCTGCCGACGATGGCCGTGACCGCGCCGGTGGTGCGCAGGATGCGACCGGCGGGCGATGGGGCCTGCGGTGCTCGATGTCTGCCGCCACGACGCCCAGAGGGCATGTTCGTCCAATCCCGTCGCCTGCGGGGTGAGCTGTCGGGTGCGGGCTGGGATGGCCCGGCCGGAGGATCCGACCCCGGGTGGCGAGTAGGAACCGCTCTCCACCATGGACCGGGATGCACCGGCTTTACCCCAAGGACGCTGCTTGCGGCGCCCGAAATGTGGGTCCCCCACTCCTGCCCGCTGCGGTTGATGTTCGTTCCGGCCGCTCGCACGGGGGCAGGACTCGGCGTCCGTCCGGGCGGCCTCGCCGACGAGGCGAGTGAGCGGCACTCTAGCGAGAACCGCTCATGGAGCGCAAACCGGGGTGGTCCGGAGTAACCAGTGAGGATCGCGCGAATCGTGCCACTTCTGTACAGGTTCCGCAGGTGGCTCGCTGGTCCTGCTGTTCCTCGCCGGCCTTGCCGAAGATCGGCTCTGCCGGAGGCCGGTCAGGGTGTGGTCCGGGTGATGTTGGTGGTGGGTTGCACGGGCCAGCCCGTACGGGCCGTCAACCGGAGATCGTCCGGAGGCCGGTCGGGCCGGCCCGTCGTCGAGGTGAGATCCCCTGACCGGTGTCGCCGGGGTGGGATGTCCGGTTGCCGCGGCGGTCGTCCCCCGTCGCGGGAGCGGAGTGAAGAGATCAGCTGACGGAGCTGACGGAGTGAATGGATCAGCTGATAGAGCTGATAGAGAGGATCAGCTGAAGGTGGCCCGCCAGGTCGCCGGGCCGACGATGCCGTCGACGGCGAGTCCCTTGGCGGCCTGCAGGGCGCGGGCGACTGCGGCGGAGCGTGGTCCGTAACGGCCGTCGATCGTGATCGGATACCCCAGATGGTTGACGCGGGCCTGCCAGGCCCGCACGTCGTCACGTACCTGCCTGGCCAGTGCGGTCGTCAGGTTACGGGTGAATACGGGGGTGCTCACGGAGATGGGGCTGACCGTCAGCTCACTGCGTTTCGCCGTGCGCGACGCCTGGCCCGAGGAGCTCGACGAGCCGCCCGCGAGCTGGTCGGCGCCCATCCCGCGGCCACAGGTCGGCCACTGGCCGAAGCCGGACCGCCGGGCGAGCTTGAGTGCGGCCTCGTCCTGGACAGCCGGGGGAGCCTGGTGCGGCAGACCGCTGTAGCCGAGGCCGTGCCAGGTGCTGGCGGAGAACTGGTAGGCGCCGTAGTACGCGTTGCCGGTGTTGATCGTGTAGTCACCGCCGGACTCGCACTGCCGCAGGCCCGTCCAGGTGGTGGCCGCACCGGCCGGCTGGCTGAGCGCGAAGGTGCCGCCCACCGCTGCCGCGAGTACGGGTGCGACCACGAGGGCCCGGGCCCGGCTGCGGGTACCGGCGCGGCATTGTCGGCCACTGATACGTGCGTCGGACATGTCTTGTGGTCCTTCCCCACGCCTGCGAGGTAAGCTGTCGGATTCGGACTGGGAACTGCCCGGCCGTGCCAGGGATTCCCTGGAGACGGAAGCCGCACCGGAAACACCTTTCCGTGTGGTCGTCGCACATGGCTTCACCCCGAGAGCATCGAATCCTTTCGATACTCGGAGATGGGTCCCCCGTTCCTGCCGCCCGGTTCGAGAAATCGTCGGCCGGGGGCAGGATTCGGCGTGCCGCCCGACGAATGCCCGGCGTTGTTGCCGGGCACGGCGAAAACCATAACCACGCCGCCCGGCGAGTCGCCAAGCATTGAATAGGGTGCGTGAAAAAGAGCACACTCGGCGCGCCTGCTTGAGCAGGAATCGACGGCCTGGTATCGCGCGTGCGCGCCCGCTCATCAAACTGGCGGTACGACGTGCGGAGGCATTTGTGCTTGGCCGATCACCCTGTTTGCCGATGGGCGACGATGAGCGGAGAGTCCCGTATCAGGCCAGATGTGTGATATGTCAACAAAGGTGTGACGGCCCTGCTACGAGATCGACGCGAGTGATCGGCCTGATACTACGCTTCGTCCGTTGAAGCCTGTTTTTGTGAGAAAAACAACGGAAATCGGGCGGTAACTTGCAGCGTTGTGATTTTTGCACACGGCGGATTCGATCGAACACCGATTGTGAAAATTGCCTGTCGGGCCGCCACGCTGGACGAAGGGGTTCCGTGGGGCGGGGCGGTAGGTGAACGGTTACCGAAGGCCCGGTGCGTGTCCGCTAATGTGGCCGCAACCTGCTGGTCGCCAGCGGAGGCGGCGTTACGCGAGGAGCGGGGTCCCTCGCCCGGTAAACAGTGGTCCCCCAGCCGTCGGAGCGACCGGGGAACCGTGGGGCCGGCATAGTACGGGAAATCGGCAGGTCGTGCATCGGACCGGGGCGGGTCGGATGTCCGCCGCGTGCCGGTCGTTCCGTCCGCCGGAAACGATGGAGAGTGTCGGGTCGAGGGGTCCGGAGAATGCCCTCGGACGAGCGGCGGCGGTTGCCCGGTTGCCCGTTTTCGCGGCCGGCGGCTATCTGTCCTCCTGCCCGCCTCCTGTCCGCCGGCCGGCGGTCCGGCCGGACGGTATCCGACGAACCGATCCCGCCAGCCGGCGTGCGCTCCTGGCCCGGACTATGCCCGTCCGAGGCTGGTGCCGGCGGAACGGAGGTCCTCACACGCCTGGGCGACGCGGGCCGCCATGCTGCTCTCCGCGAGCTTTCCGTAGGTACGCGGGTCGTATGCCTTCTTCACGCCGACCTCACCGTCCACCTTGAGAACGCCGTCATAGTTTTTGAACACGTGGTCCACGATGGGGCGGGTGAATGCGTACTGGGTGTCCGTGTCCACGTTCATCTTGACCACCCCGTAGTCGAGCGTCTCGCGGATTTCGGTGAGAGCCGACCCGCTACCGCCGTGAAAGACGAGGTTGAACGGCTTCGCGCTGGCTGGCAGCCCGAGCTTCCTGGCGACGTACTCCTGTCCTTCGTGCAGAATCGTCGGGCGTAGCTTGACGTTTCCGGGCTTGTACACACCGTGCACGTTGCCGAAGGTGGCGGCGAGCAGGTAGCGCCCCTTCGCGCCGGTGCCGAGCACCTCGGCCGTCCGCCACATGTCCTCCGGCGTCGTGTAGAGCTTCTCGTCGATCGCGCCGACGACGCCGTCCTCCTCGCCGCCGACGACCCCGATCTCGACCTCGAGAACGATCTTCGCGGCGGCGGCATCCGCGAGTAGTTCCTCGGCGATCTTGAGGTTCTCCTCAAGGGGGACCGCCGAGCCGTCCCACATGTGCGACTGGAAGAGCGGCTCGCGCCCCTGGGCCACCCGATCCTTCGAGATCGCGATCAGGGGACGGATGTAGGTGTCAAGCTTGTCGGCCGGGCAGTGGTCGGTGTGCAGGGCGATGTTGACCGGATACGCCTCCGCGACATGGTGGGCGAACTCGGCTAGTGCCTCCGCGCCGAGGACCATGTTCTTCACCGTCGAGCCGGACAGGTACTCGGCACCGCCGGTGGACACCTGCACGATGCCGTCACTGCCGGCTTCGGTGAAGCCCCGCAGCGCGGCGTTCAGGGACTGCGACGAGGTCACGTTGATCGCGGGGTAGGCGAAGGACTGGGCCTTCGCCCGGTCGAGCATCTCGGCATATACGTCTGGCGTGGCGATGGGCATCGGTGGGGCTCCTTACGAACCTGTAGGGGCGCCGATCAGCCCTGCACCCGCGGTGCAGGACAGCCGGATCGGGCCGAAGCCCGCCGTGGACTCCTGATGGGCGAAGGGTATGACGCCTTGCCCCGTCCCGGGGTCGGATGCGGCTGACGTCGCCGACGCGGTGCCGGTCCGCGCGCCGGGCGCGGGGCGGGTGCCGACCAAGGGTCGGCACACTGGTCGAGTGGATGTCGGCAGCCTGTCCGGGATGACGCTGTACGTCGTCCTCTTCGCGGTCATCTTCGTCGAGAGCGGGATCCTGATCGGGTTCTGGCTTCCGGGTGACACCATTCTCTTCGCGGCCGGGCTGATGGCGGCGGACGCGGCGTCGAACGTGTCCGTCGCGGTCCTCTCGATCGGGGTCGCAGCGGCGGCCACCGTCGGGGCGGTGGCGGGCTACTACACCGGGCATCGCCTCGGCCGGCCGTACCTGGAGCGCAGGTACGCCACGGTGCTGGCCCGTACGGAGGAATTCTACCGACGGTTCGGGCCGATCACCCTGGTCGCGGCCCGCTTCGTGCCGTGGGCGAGGACGTTCGCGCCGGTACTCGCCGGGGCCGTGGCGATGTCATGGTCCCGCTTTCTGATCGCGGTCATGCTCGGAGCGCTCGTCTGGGGGACCGGATTGATCCTTCTGGGCTATACGGCGGCCGCCATTCCTGGGCTGCGGGACGCGGCGGTGTGGATCGCGCTCGTCGTGATCGCCATCTCCGTCATCGCCGGGATCGCCGGTGAGCTGCTGCGTCGGCGATCGGGCCGGCTCCCCGACCAGGGGCCGCGGTAGTCCGTGTCGGGCGAGGAGCGCCGAGGGTCGGGCGAGGAGCGTAGGGATGTTGTCCGTTAGTGCCCCGCGGCGCCGGATCCCGTCGGGAGATCCGTGGACCGGTAGTCTCCACGACGTTACGACCAGATCACATTGGACGATCAATTCCCTTTCCTATGGCAATTTCTGGCTATGGCCGGCTAACCTTGATCGATCCAGGTACGCGGTCGGGGGGTCCGACCACCGAAGGATTCGATGCTTCGACACCACAGGCGGCACCATGCGGAACGGCGTCGCGCCGGCCCCGTCCTCTGCACCGCGGCAGGGGCCTTGACCGCGGTTCTGGCGATCGTGCTGCTCGCGGGTGGTCATTCGGGACCGCGTGACGGTGACCACGTGGCCGGCCGCGTCGGCGCGCAGCCGGGTCGGGGCGTGGTCGGGGTGACGGCCGGGGTCCCTCCCACGTCGATCGCGGATCGGATCGCGGATCGGGGTGCGCCGACCGGGCCCGGGGCCGAGCCGCAGCCCGCCGCTCGCCCGGCCGGTCCGGATCAGCTGCCCGCTGCGCGGGCGTCGGCTCTGGCCCTGGCCGCGCCGGTGACGGCTCCGTCCGCGTCGGCCCCGGCGCCGGCTGTTATCTCGCCGCGCCCGCCGTACCTGCCGGCCTCCTGGACGAGCCTGGTCGGTCAGGCCGTGACCTCGACCAACCTCGAGCGCCGGGCGGCCGGTTGCCCTCCGTTGATCGTCGACTTACGGTTGGCCGCCGCGGCCCAGGCACACAGCGTCGACATGGCCACGGCCGGCTATTTCGGCCACGACAGCCCGGACAGTCGCTCGCCCTTCGACCGGATCGCCGCCGGCTTCTCCTTCTCCATCGCCGCCGAGAACATCGCCGCCGGTCAGCGCACCGTGGCCGAGGTGATGCGCGGATGGATGAACAGCCCGGACCACCGATCGAACATCCTCACCTGTTCGTTGACCCGGATCGGCGTGGGCTAAGCGACGGGCGGCAGGTACGGCACCTACTGGACCCAGGACTTCGGGACGCCGTGGGGCCCGGCCCACTTGCCGGGCGCGACCGGCCCGTGGCATCCCGCGAGGTGCACCCGACCTCGATCCTCCGCGACTCGCGGGGATGTCCCGGTCCTGATCAGTAGTCGATCCCGTAGGGTCGGGTCATCGTCGCCGACGGCAGCGAGCACGGCAACGAGCACGACAGCGAGCGTGGTAAAGCCCGCGGACCCAGCCGGTAGACGGGCTGGCGGGCCGCGCGGCAGCGCCGTCGGCGAGGGTGATCCTGGCAGGAGGAGTGACCTTGGTTCGGGCGGTGGTCACCGGCGCGGCCGGCTTCCTCGGCGGAGCGCTGGCCCACGCGCTGCGGCGGCGCGGTGACGACGTTGTCGCCATCGACATCCGGCGCGCGCCGGGTGTCATGCAGGCCGACGTCAGCCGTCCCGGTGAGTGGGAGAAAGCCCTTTACGGCACGGAGCTGGTGATCCATGCCGCCGCCATCGGGACCGGTGGCGTCGCGGAACTGACCCCGGTGCGTCCCGGCCGAGCCGGAGCGCCGGTACGGGTGCCCGACGCCGAGATCCGGCGGGTGACCCTCGGCGCCACGGCGGCGTTGCTCGACGCCGCGGGTCGGGCCGGGGTCGACCGCTTCATCCATCTTTCCTGTGTGGACGTGCTTGCCCGGACGAGTGGCCCGGTCCCCGGCGGGACCGGGGACCGGGGGCCCGCGCGAGCCGTCGGCCGACCACTGGACGAGACCACGCCGATCGGGCTGACTGGCGACGTCCGCGCCGACGCCATGGCCGCCGCGGAACAGGCGGTCGGGTCGGCCGCTGCGCACGGACTCGGCGCGACCGTCCTGCGGATCGGGGACGCCTACGGTCCCCGGGCTGGTCGCTGGACCCTCTGGCCGGTGCTGCTGATGCGGGCCGGGCGGTTCGTCCTCGTCGACGGCGGCCGGGGTGTGCTCAGCCCCGTGCATGTCGACGACGTGGTCACGGCGGTGACCACCGTCGCCGGTGCGGACCGGTCGGCGGTCGCCGGTGAGGTGCTGCACGTGACCGGGGGGGAGTCGGTGTCCGCCGCCGACTTCTTCACCTTTTACTGTCAGATGCTCGCGATCGCGGCGCCCCGCTCCGTACCGGCCAGGATCTTCGAAGCGGTCGACGCGATTGATCGTGTCCGTTCGTTCGCGGAGGGTTACCGGAGGCGAGGCGCGGACGGTTCCGCGGCTGAGACGCCACCCCTCCCCACCCACCCGGTCCCGGCGGTCTCGACGACCTCGGTACGGCCAGCGGGCTCAGCCGTTCCGGCCGTTCCGATGAACTCGGCGATCCCGTCGCGGCGGGCACCGGGCCTGGTCCGCGGTGTCGGTGCCCGTCTGGTGGCCGGAGTCGATCCCCGCGCCCGGGTGGACCTCGGTCCGCTCACCGTGCGCACCCTGACCCGCGACGCGGGCCTCTCCATCGAGAAGATCCGGGCCCGGACGGGATGGTCGCCGGTCGTGCGGCTGCCCGAGGGCATGAACCGCACCGAGTCCTGGCTCCGGGAACGGGGTCTGCTCGGGGTCCGGGAGCCATCCCGTCGTGGGTGAGGGCCCTACACTCACCACCTCCCGACTACTCGCACTCCCGCTCACCATTTGGAACGCGGGATACGTCGCCGAGGAGCTCGCGCCTTCGCTGGCGTTCACGGTCATCACCCCGCGATCAGGCGCGCGTGGCGCTCCCGGTGACGGATCCGGCCCCTTCGGCGGAATCGTCGGGACCGATCCTGCCGCGGGGGCGCCCGATCCCGACGATCCGGCGGGGGCGCTGCGGCGCGAACTGCGCCGTCGGGCGAGCGCCGGCCACACGGTCCTGACCTGGGTGCTGCGTCGCCATCCGGGTCGCCATCCAGGATCGGCGGCGGTGGGCCTGCTCGCGGCGGAGGCCCACGGCCGGCGGGTGGTGGTCGGGGTGTCGATCGTGCTCGGATGCCGGCGCAGCGGCTACGCCACCGAGGCGATCCGCGCGGTCGCGGGATGGTTCGAATACCGCGGCGCTCTGGTGGAGACGCGGATCCGGCGCGGGGACAGCGTGGGGAAGCGTCTCGCGCAGGCGACCTCGTTCGTGCCCACCGGTGTGCTGATCGCCGATTGGTGGCGGATCTGGCTGCGTCCGCCGCCAAGTTGACCATTGAGGTTTGTCACGCAACGTCATTGGGCGCCGGGCTTCGTCCGGGCCTGGCGCCGCGGGTCACCGCCGACCGCTCCGGTACCGTCCGGATCCGGCCGTCATCCGGCCCGAACGGGCAGAACCCATGTCCAGCCGCCTTTCGCGGCGCGGCAGAAGGTCATCGTGACGGTACTGTTACCATGCTGTGTTGTCGGCTGGGTGACAGCTCCCGGCTCATTCTTTCGTCGTCACGAGGAGAGTGGTGAACACGCCGCGGAGACAGCCCCCTGTTCAGACTGTGATGCCCTGGGGCACCATGTAAGGCGATGTCGCGACCAATGGCCGACGGGCCGAAGCTGGGCGGGGCGTCCGTGGGGGTCCGTGGGAGGGCCGTCGCGTGCCCGGGGAGGGGAGCCCGAACGGTCCGGCGCCACCTGCGCCTGGGAGGTCAGCACCATGAGTGTGGATACCCCTCGGGGGACACCGGCCGGAGTCCGGCCGAGCGAGGTCACGTACGACCATCTGATCATTCCGCCGCACTGGCGTCGGCCGAAGGAGTCGGCGCCGGGGACGCTCAACCCTCTGTTCCCCTCCGAGGGAGGCCTCCGCTCCGAGCCGGCTGCGGCCGGCTCGACGTCGCCGATTAACCCGACAACCGGTCCGCTGACGGGTCCGCTGCTGGTCGGCACCACGGCGCGTGCCTTCGCGAAACTCGACGACCTGATCTGTCTCAGTGCCGAGGACCGTGCCGTCGTCGCGGCTCGCCGCGACGAGGCGGAGCGGGCGCTGCGCGCGATCTTCCCGCCTCGTTGCGCGCTGCCGCTGGTCGGGGTCGCCACGATCGGCTCGGCGGGGCGGGACACCATGATCCGTCCGCTCGACGAGGTCGACATCTTCGCGGTCTTCTCGGCGGCCAACAGCGCCTGGAAGCGTTTCCGCTGGGACTCCCGCGACCTGCTGCTCTGTGTACGCAACGCCATCGGCGGAGATCGGATCCAGACGATCGGCAGCCGCGGCCAGGCGCTGCGCATCGTCTACGACGCCCCCCCGGACGTCCATCTGGTGCCGGCCTTCGATCATCCGCGTGCCGGGTACGTCATACCCGACCGGGTCGGTGGCTGGCTGCCGACCCGGCCGGAGCGGCACACGAGCTGGGCGGCGGACCTCGGCCCCCGGGTGATCTCGGCGGTCCGCCTGCTCAAGGCGTGGAACCGGGTGCGCGGCAGCCACCTGCGCTCCTTCCATATCGAGGCGCTCGCCGGGCAGGTCCTCGCCGGTCGCGGGCTCAACACCCGGCAGGGGCTCGCCGAGGTCTTCCGGCACCTGGACGACGTCGGCCTCACCGTGGCCGACCCGGCCGGCGTCGGCGGGGACCTGTCGTCGTACCTGCGTGCCGAGGACATCGAGGCGTTGGCCGAGAGTGTCCGGCTCGCCCGGATCTACTCGGCGAAGGCGGTGGATGCGGAACAGGCCGACGATCACGAGGAGGCCGTGAACCTGTGGGGTTCCCTCTTCGGACCGGAGTTCCCCACGTTCGGCTGAGGGCGGGCCGGTAGCGCGCTTCGTTTACCCGGCGCCCCGACTCATCCAGCGGTCCGGTACGGCGTGGCGCCGACCGATCCGGGATCGCTCGGCCTGCGCGGCGGCGAGCGAGACCGCCTCGTCGGCGTCGCGCAGGCCGGCGCGCACCGTCACCGGGCCGCCGGTGGTATCGAGGTGCACGTCGGCCAGCCGTAGCAGTCTGGCCAGCGGGTTCTGCACGATCCGGATGCTCTGCACCTTGCCGTGAGGGATGAGATCGGTGTGCCGCCGGACGATTCCCCGGTGTACGACGAAGACCGTGTCGTCCGCTCCGCAGGACAGCCGCCGCCAGTGGAGCGGGGCGAGCCAGGCGGCCCGGCGTGGCGGCCGGGTCATCGCCACCGCGGCGACGTCCACTCCGGGCAGCAGCCGGCCGATCAGGGCCAGCGCATCCGCCCGGCGGGCCACCGGTAGCAGCACGGAGGGTCCGCCGCCAGCCACGTTCATCCGGACCGTCACCCAGCCCGACCAGCGCCACAGCGCCGGTTCGCCGATGCTGATCGCCTGGACCCGTCCCGGCGGGACCGTGGCGTGGGTGCGGTTGAGCAGACCGCTGATGATGCGCAGCCCGTCGGGTGACTCGGAGACGGTGTAGGGGTAGCCGGCCGCGAACCGGCGAAACGTCGTGTGCCAGAGGCTGCCGAGCATCGGAACGGCGCCGAGGGCGCCGGTGAGGATACCGGTCAGCAGGGCGGGCGTGGCGATCGCGGCCGCGCCGAACAGCGCCACCCACGGCGCGGGGGACAGCGCGATCGCGGCTACCAGCCGCCGTGGTGGCACCTCGGCGAGTGGGCGCTGCGGTGCCTCGCCTACGTCCGGCGCGAATCCCGCGGCTCGGGCGAGAAGCGGTTGGGCGATGTCCACCGACTGTAACCGATCCAGCCGGACATGGCGGGTCCGTCGGACCAAAAGCCCGGTATCGAGCCGAAGATTGTCGCGTTCGACCCGGTAGCGGGTGAACCGCCAGGCGCAGTATCCGTAGATGCCGGCGGCGGGGATCAGGAAGATCAGGGTGAGCCCGATGATGCGGGGCGTGGCGTCGTCGGCGAGGTTCCTGCCGACCGTCGCCACGAACGCCGCGACGATCACCCAGCCGCGCAGGAACGGGGTGAGCCGATGCAGCCGGTGAAACCCGTCCTGGCCGGGGCGTGTCGCCCGAGCCGGCGCTTCGCCGGTGGTGGACCCCCGCTCGATTGTCACAGCCCGGCCGACCGGGCTTCACCGCGTTCGGTGAGCGCGTCACGTAGCCGTGCGGCCTCGTCCGGGGCCAGGCCGGGGATGACGGCATCGCTGTCCGCGGCCGCGGTGTGCAGCTGCACCTTGGCGATGCCGAAACGGCGTGCCAGCGGCCCGGCGGTGACGTCGACGAGCTGCATCCGGCCGTACGGCACCACGATCAGGCGACGCGTCAGCACCCCGCGGCTGATCAGGAGATCGTCCTCCCGCTCGGCGTAGCGCCAGGCCTGCCAGCGGAGGCCGATCGAGCGCCAGAGCCAGCCCGTCACGAGAACCGGCGCCACCGTGATCAGTATCCAGGGCCAGCCGCCGAACGCCGCCGTGATCAGCAGGGTGAGCGCCACCACCGGGACGGCTCCCACGATCAGGAGCGCCCGTCGAAGCCGCCGTAGGTCCGGTGGCAGGACCCGCCACTGCGCGGGATCCGGCAGAAGAGCGTCGTGCATTCCGCAACAATAAGTCGCACATCCGATACGTCCGGCCCGAATCGGCCGAGGAACCGGCGGCGCGCCGTCCCCACGATGGTCCTCGCCCGGTCTGCGGCGATTCGCCGGGAGGCCTGTCAGAGGGACTTGACGGTGGCGGCCTTGACCGTCAGACCCGAGCGGTCCGGCGCGGCGTCGACGAGCATCTCGTCGCCGTCCCGGATCTGCCCGCCGAGCAGTTCCCTGGCGAGCTGGTCGCCGATCGCTGTCTGGACCAGCCGCCGCAGCGGGCGGGCCCCGAACACCGAATCGTAGCCGACGTCGGAGAGCCATCCCTTGGCGGCGTCGGTGGTGTTGAGGGTGATCCTCCGGTCGAGCAGCCGGGCCCGCAGCCGATCGAGCTGGAGATCGACGATGCGGGCCAGCTCGTCCCGGCCCAGCTGGTCGAAGACGAGGACGTCGTCGAGGCGGTTGAGGAACTCCGGCTTGAAGGCGTCGCGCACGGCGACCATCACCGACTCGCGGCGCACCTGCGGGCTGAGCGTGGGGTCCGCGATGAACTGCGACCCGAGGTTCGAGGTCAGGATAAGGATCGTGTTGCGGAAGTCCACCGTGCGGCCCTGGCCGTCGGTGAGCCGCCCGTCGTCGAGAACCTGCAGCAGGACGTCGAAGACGTCCGGATGGGCCTTCTCGACCTCGTCCAGCAGGATGACACTGTACGGCCGGCGGCGGATCGCCTCGGTGAGCTGACCGCCGGACTCGAACCCGATGTACCCGGGCGGGGCGCCGATCAGGCGGGCCACCGAGTGCTTCTCGGCGTACTCGCTCATGTCGATGCGCACGATCGCCCGCTCGTCGTCGAAGAGGAAGTCGGCGAGCGCCTTCGCGAGCTCGGTCTTCCCGACCCCGGTGGGCCCGAGGAAGAGGAAGGAGCCGGTCGGCCGGTCCGGGTCGGCGATCCCGGCCCTGGCCCGGCGGACCGCGTCGGAGACGGCCCGCACCGCGTCGTCCTGGCCGATGACCCGCGCGTGCAGTGCGGACTCCATGCGCAGCAGCTTCGCCGTCTCGCCTTCGAGGAGGCGACCGGCCGGGATCCCGGTCCAGGCGGCGACGACCTCGGCGACATCGTCCGGGCCGACTTCCTCGTTGAGCATCGCCCCACCGGGGGAGTCCGCGCCGGCCAGCGCGCCGGTCGCCGCCGACAGCCGCTTCTCCAACGTCGGGATGGTGCCGTACCGCAGCTCCCCGGCCTTGGCGAGGTCGAGGTCGCGCTCGGCGAGCTCCGCGGCGCGCCGCGCGTTCTCCAACTCCTCCTTGATCTTCTGAACTTCGGAGATCGAGTCCTTCTCCCGGTGCCAGCGGGCCGTCAGGCTCGACAGCTCCTCACGCCGGTCGGCGAGCTCGCGCTGCAGGCGCCCCCGCCGCTCGCGGGAGGCCTCGTCGTTCTCCTTGGACAGCGCCATGTCCTCGATCTCCAGGCGGCGCACGGCGCGCTCGAGTTCGTCGATCGCCACCGGCCGGCTGTCGATCTCCATGCGGAGCCGGGACGCGGCCTCGTCGACCAGGTCGATCGCCTTGTCCGGCAGGAAGCGTGCGGTGACGTAGCGGTCGGACAGGGTGGCCGCGGCGACCAGCGCGGTGTCGGTGATGCGCACGCCGTGGTGCACCTCGTAGCGTTCCTTGAGCCCGCGCAGGATGCCGATGGTGTCCTCGACCGTCGGCTCGCCGACGAGGACCGGCTGGAAGCGACGTTCCAGCGCCGGGTCCTTCTCGATCCGGGTGCGGTACTCCTCCAGGGTGGTGGCGCCGATCATGCGCAGCTCGCCGCGGGCGAGCATCGGTTTGAGCATGTTGCCGGCGTCCATCGCTCCTTCGGCCGCGCCGGCGCCGACGACGGTGTGCAGCTCGTCGATGAAGGTGATGATCTGACCCTCGGCCTCGCGGATCTCGTTGAGGACGGAGGTCAGCCGCTCCTCGAACTCGCCGCGCAGCTTGGAGCCAGCAACCATCGAACCGAGGTCGAGCGAGACGATGCGCCGGCCGCGCAGCGACTCGGGCACGTCACCCGCGACGACCCGCAGCGCGAGCCCTTCGACGATGGCCGTCTTGCCGACCCCGGGCTCGCCGATGAGGACCGGGTTGTTCTTCGTCCGCCGCGACAGCACCTGGATGACGCGGCGGATCTCGGCGTCGCGGCCGATCACCGGGTCCAGCTTGCCCTGCTGCGCACGCTCGGTGAGGTCGATGGAGTACTTCTCCAACGCGCGGTAGGAGCCCTCCGGGTCCCGGGTGGTCACCCGCCGGGCGCCGCCGCGCACCTTCTCGAAGGCGCCGCGCAGCGCGTCGGGGGTGGCGCCGGCGGAGGTAAGGATCCGCCCGGCCTCGCCCCCCTCCTCGGCGAGCGCCACGACCAGATGCTCGACCGAGGTGTACTCGTCACCCAGCTGACCGGCCTGCCGCTCGGCGTTGTTCAGCACCGCGATGAGCTGGCGGGACAGCTGCGGCGGGGACACGCTCATGCCCGTCGCGCGGGGCAGCCGCGTCACTGCGGCCTCGGCTCGGGAGCGCACCGTGTCGACCGAGGTGCCCGCGGACGCCAGCAGCGCCGCGCCGACCCCGTCAGACGCTTCGAGCAGTGCGGTGAGCAGGTGGAGGGGGTCGACGAGGGGTGACCCGTCGGCGGTGGCTCGACTGATCGCTGCGGAGAGTGCCTCCTGCGACCGGGCGGTGAGGCGTTCAGCGTTCATGGCGGATCCCAGATGGTCGGACGGCGTGCACTGTCGCTTTTTCAACGCTCAGTATACCTGAGTCGTTCCCACTCAACCTTGCGGGCGCGCCGCGATGAACCCCCTGCATCCGTTTGCCGGCTCCGCCCGGCCGGTCAGCGGCGGGGCAGCGGCCGCCAGACCACGAGCGCGCCGCGATCCACCGGGACGAGGTCGCGCCGGTGACTGGCATGCGCCTCGGCCACCGCGCGGTCCGTGTCGGCGCGGGACCGGGCGAGCTCCTCGGTGAGCTGACGCACCTGCGCCTGCAGCGCCATCACCTGGGCGCTCAACCGGAGGATCTGCTTGATCCCCTCCAGGTTGACGCCTTCCTCCTGGGACAACCGCTGCACCTCGCGCAGCAACGCCACGTCCCGGGCGGAGTAACGCCGCCCCCGCCCGGCCGTGCGCCCGGGCGTGACCAGCCCGAGCCGGTCGTAGGACCGCAGGGTCTGGGAATGCATCCCGGCGAGCTGCGCGGCGATCGAGATGACGTAGACCGGTGCGTCCTCGTCGTGGGCCGGGCCCGGCAGCGGGCCGGCGGGGTAGTAGCCCTCCGGCCGAATCTCGGTGTCCGGCCGAACCTCAGCGGGGGACGCCGCCGGTCCTCTCTGGAGCTGCCGTTCCCCTGTTCGCCCTGCTCCCATCGCTCGCCCTGCTCCCGTCGCTCGCCCGCGCCGGGCGGGCGACGGGTCGGATGTGCGGTTCGGCCGCCCGGTCATCCGCCTGCCCCCATCCGTTCCATCAACGGCGCCCGTGGGTCCTCGGGATGGGCCTGGGCGAACTCCAGCAACGCCGTACGTGCCCGTGGCGAGAGATCACTCGGCTTCGGCACCGTCACCTCGAGGGTGACGATGAGGTCCCCGTTCCCGCCCCCGGCTGTGGGGACACCCCGCCCGCGGGCCCGCAGGCGTCGACCGCTGGAGGTCCCCGCCGGTACCTTCATCGTGAGCGGAGCACCGTCCAGGGTCGGCACCCGTATCGATGCGCCGAGGGCGGCCTCGGTGATCGTCACGGGGAGAGTGATCGCCAGGTTGTTCCCCTCCCGCTCGAACACCGGATGGCGCAGCACGTGCACCGTCACCTCGAGATCACCGGCCGGTCCGCCCCGTTCGCCGGGTATGCCACGCCCCCGGACCCGCAGCCGCTGTCCGTCGCTCACCCCAGGTGGGATGCGGATGCGCTGCTCACGCTCACGCCGGCCGGTGCCCCGGCAGTCCGGGCAGGGATGGTCGATCAAGGTGCCCTTGCCCAGGCAGTCGCGGCAGGGCTCGGAGAGTGCGAAGCCACCCTGGGAGCGGGACACCACGCCCAGTCCACGGCAGGTCGGGCAGGTGCGCGGCGTCGTGCCGGGACGCGCCCCGCTGCCGGTGCAGGTGGTACAGGTCGCGGCCCCGGGAAGCCGGACCGACGCCTCCAGGCCGGTCAGCGACTTCTCGAAGGGGATCGTGACCTCGGCCTCGATGTCGGCACCCCGACGCGGGCCGCGTCCGGGTGCCGACCGCTGGAACAGGTTGTCGAAGATGCCACCGAGGCCGCCGTTCGCCCCACCGAGAAGGTCGTCGAGGTTGAGGTTCGGCCCGCTGCCGTAGCCCGTGCCGGGTGCGCCGAACCCGCCGTAACCCCCGGCTCGGCCAGGCCCGCCGAAGCCGCCGCCGGGACGACCGCCGGCCGCGAACAGCGCCCGGGCCTCGTCGTACTCCCGTCGACGGCCCTCGTCCGAGAGAACGTCGTAGGCCTCGGAGACCTCCTTGAACCGCGCCTCGGCCTTGGCGTCCCCCGGGTTCTTGTCGGGGTGCAGCTCACGGGCCAGCCTGCGGTACGCCTTCTTGATGTCGGTCGCCGAGGC
The DNA here is from genome assembly GCF_977946435.1 of Frankia sp. CgKIO3. Taxonomy (NCBI): domain Bacteria; kingdom Bacillati; phylum Actinomycetota; class Actinomycetes; order Frankiales; family Frankiaceae; genus Frankia; species Frankia sp. CgKIO3. The sequence continues at coordinate 36,971 of NZ_CDWTMO010000013.1, forward strand.
GTCCTTTGGAACGCCGAGAGCGGCGTAATAGTCCTTCTCGACCATGTCGCGAACACTCACGGCGCCCCTCCTTCCTTCACGATGTCATCCGCGCGAGGCGGTGGCCGGCCATGCCCGTCAGACCCCGGCTCGCGGACGGCCGGACGGACCTGGCTCCCCTCTTCAGCCGGTGTTCAGTCGGCGCTGACAGTGGGCCCGCCGTTGTCCGGCCCGGGCGCACTGCCCGTGTCATCGGGGACCGATGCCGGCCGATTCGGCGGGCCGCCTGCCTGGCCCGGGCCGCTCCCCGCCGCCTCGCCGGCCCCGGCGACGACCTCCGCCTCGACAGGCTGATCGACGGTCTCGTCCACCTCGCCCGACGGTTCCGCGACCGACACCTGCGCGGGCCGCAACACCTTGCCCGCGTGCAGGTAACCCGCCCGGAAGACGTCCACGCAAGTCGGCCCGCTCACGTCCGACCGATAGGAGTGCATCAGGGCCTCGTGGACCGACGGGTCGAACTCGTCGCCCTTCGCCCCGTAGCGCTCCAGCCCGGTCGCCTCCAGGGCTGCCTCCAAGGCCTCCGCGATCGCCTTGAACGGGCCTTCCAGATCGCCGTGGTCACGAGCCCGGCCGATGTCGTCGAGGGTCGACAGCAGACTCGCCAGCAGCTTCGCCGTCGCCTGCTCGCCGATCTGCTGACGGTCCCGCTCGACCCGCCGACGGTAGTTGTCGAACTCGGCCTTCAGGCGCTGCAGGTCCGCGGTCCGCTCGGTGACCTGCTGGCGTAGTGACGCCACGAGCTCACCGTTACCCTCGCCCGCCGGGACTCCGGCGGGTGGAACCTCCGTGGCCGTCGGGCCGGGGGACGCAGCGGCCTCCGGCCGGACCTCGCCGCTCTCCGGATCGATCCGGCGCCGGTCCCGCACCACCACCGGGGGCTCTTCGGCCTCGTCCCGGCCGTCGGGCCGAGACGAACCCCACCAGTCCGCGGCCTGGCTTGAGGTCACTTCTTGTCCTCCTCATCCACGATTTCCGCGTCGACCACGTCGTCGTCGGCTGCTCCGGCGCCGCCGGAGGCACCCGCGCCCTCCTGGGCGGCCTGCGCGTACATGGCCTGGCCCATCGCCTGGCTAGCCGCGGCCAGCGCGTCGGCCGCCTCGCGGATCGCCGCCGTGTCGGTGCCGGCGACGGCGCCCCGCAGCGTGCCGAGCTTCTCCTCCACGTCGCTCTTCACCGCGGCGTCGATCTTTTCGCCGTTCTCGGCGAGGAACCGCTCGGTCGAGTAGACGAGCGTCTCGGCTTTGTTGCGGGTCTCGGCCTCCTCCCGGCGCCTGCGGTCCTCCTCGGCGTACTGCTCGGCGTCGCGGACCATGCGGTCGATGTCGTCCTTCGGCAGCGCCGAGCCACCGGTGATGGTCATCGACTGCTCCTTGCCGGTGCCCAGGTCCTTCGCGGACACGTGCACGATGCCGTTTGCGTCGATGTCGAAGGTGACCTCGATCTGGGGCATGCCCCGCGGGGCGGGCGGCAGGCCGGTCAGCTCGAACATGCCGAGCTTCTTGTTGTAGGCGGCCATCTCGCGCTCGCCCTGGAAGACCTGGATCTGCACGGAGGGCTGGCTGTCCTCGGCGGTGGTGAAGATCTCCGATCGCTTGGTGGGGATCGTGGTGTTGCGCTCGATGAGCTTGGTCATGATCCCCCCCTTCGTCTCGATGCCGAGCGAGAGTGGGGTGACGTCGAGGAGCAGGACGTCCTTGACCTCGCCCTTGAGCACGCCGGCCTGCAGCGAGGCGCCGACGGCGACGACCTCGTCCGGGTTGACGCCCTTGTTCGGCTCCTTGCCCCCGGTCAGCTCGCGGACCAGCTCGACGACGGCGGGCATCCGGGTGGAACCACCGACGAGGACGACGTGGTCGATGTCGCTGACCTTGATCCCCGCGTCCTTCACCGCCTGCTGGAAGGGGTGCCTGCAGCGGTCGATGAGATCGGAGGTCATCCGCTGGAACTCGGCGCGCGACAGTGAGACGTCGAGGTGCAGGGGACCCTCGGCCGACGCGGTGATGTAGGGCAGGTTGATCGTGGTCTGGGTGGACTGCGAAAGCTCGATCTTCGCCTTCTCAGCAGCCTCCCGCAGCCGCTGCAGGGCCATCTTGTCCTTGCCGAGGTCGACCCCGTGCTGGCCGTTGAAAGTCTTGATCAGGTGGTCGGTGACGCGCTGATCCCAGTCGTCACCACCGAGGTGGGTGTCACCGGAGGTGGACTTCACCTCGACGACACCGTCGCCGATCTCCAGCAGGGAGACGTCGAAGGTACCGCCACCGAGGTCGAAGACCAGGATGGTCTGCTCCTTCTCGCCCTTGTCCAACCCGTAGGCGAGGGCCGCGGCGGTCGGCTCGTTGACGATCCGCAGGACGTTGAGCCCGGCGATCGTGCCCGCCTCGGTAGTGGCCTGACGCTGGGCGTCATCGAAGTACGCCGGGACGGTGATGACCGCGTCCGTGACCGTCTCACCGAGGTAGGACTCGGCGTCCCGCTTCAGCTTCTGCAGGATGAACGCGCTGATCTCCTGGGGCGTGAGATCCTTCGCGTCGACCGTCATCTTCCAGTCGGTGCCCATGTGGCGTTTGACCGACCGGATGGTGCGCTCGACGTTTGTCACCGCCTGACGCTTGGCGACCTCGCCGACCAGGACCTCGCCGTTCTTCGCGAAAGCCACGACCGACGGGGTCGTCCGGGAGCCCTCGGCGTTGGCGATCACCGTGGGTTCGCCGCCCTCGAGCACGCTCACGACGGAGTTCGTGGTGCCGAGGTCGATACCGACCGCTCGTGCCATGTCTGTGTGCCTTTCGATCATGTCGGTGGCGCCGATCAGGCGGGCGCACCGACCTCGTGGGGATGGAACCTGTCGGTGAACCGAGGTTTGAGGATCACTCCGGGAAGCCTCGGTTCCGCCAACGCTAAGCCAGGCTGGTGTGTTGAGTCGCTCTGACTCATGATGACGGCTCTTATCATAGCCTGACAGAGGTGATCCTAGCGCGCTCAACTTTTGTGCGGCCGGGAAATTCCCGCCAGCGCCGCCGGACGGGACCGGAAGGGGAGCTGGCGGGAAGAGCCTGCGGGGGAGCCGCGTGGAGTGGAGTGGGAGAGCGTCAGCTTCCGGCGGGTGGCTGCGGGGCCGAGTCACCCGCGGCACCGTCGCCGGGCGCCTGGCCGGCGTCGGGGTCCGTCGTCTCCCGGGGCGGTCGAACGGCGGCCAGGATGCGCCCGCGGCGGGCTCCCGGGCGCGGCCGTCCGCCCGCGCGTGATCCGAGCCGGGGCGAGACGACCGGCCCCATGCCGGCAGCCGACGGACCGTCCGGCCCGGAGGCCGCGCCGCCGCCGTTCGCGGCCTCGTCAGTGCCCGCTCGGCCGGGAACCGTGAGCGGCATTCCGGTCCGGTTGATGAGGTCGGCCTGCCGGCCCAGGTCGGACTCGATCTGGGCGAGCCGGTCGAGCATCTCGGAAGCGTCCCCGTCGCGCTCACGGATCGTGCGCAGCGCGTCCATCAGGGTCAGCCACTGGTCCCGACCGACGGTGATCTGCTCGGCGAGGCGGTTGGCCGAGTAGGCCGGAAACAGCCGTTCCGTGGCGGCGGCGATCTGCTGGACCTCACCGGGGTTGAGCCGGCCGGGCTTGCGCCGGATGTAGTTGACGACGTCCTTGATGCTGATGATCGTCACTCCGTCGAGGGCGCCGTCGCTCCACAGGACGTTGGCCTCGACCATCACCAGGATCGAACTTACCGGGATCTTAAGCATCGGCAGTGCTGCGCGGATCTGGTTGCGGACCTCGCCACCCAACCAGGCGGTGCGGTCGATCGGGGGCTTGAGTGACTCTCCGTCACAGGTCGCCCCACCCTTCTTGTACCGCACGGTGCCCTTGTTGTTGTCGCTGCTGAGCACCATCACCCCGCCGGGCCCGACCAGGAGGTGACCGATGGTCGCCTCGGAGTAGGGGACGGCCCGGTCGTGCAGGATGACGTACGCTTGGCGGCGCAGCCGGGCGATGGCGCGGGCGGTCCTGCGCTCCGCCTCGGCCCCCTCGCGCAGCGACTCGACGTCGGGGGCGGTCCCGAACGAGGCGATCACGATCCCGGCCGGCCAGGCGATGAAGACCAGCAGGAACACGACGACCGCGACCGTGGGCAGCCCCAGGCCGAAGCCGATGACGAGGGCGAGAACGAGTCCCACCAGGGCCGAGCGCACCGCGGTGCGGGGTACCTCGCGGCTCAGCTTGTCCCGCCGCACGAGTGCCTGGTTCTCCCTGGCCCGGAGGTACTCCGTCTGCAGGGAGTGTCCAGGGCGGCCGACTCGGGTCATCGTCGGCCGGGTGATCGTCGCCATCGTGCCCACCATGTTCGCAGGGTTGTCGTTCGCGGAGTTGTCGCTCGCGGGGTCGTCAACGTCGGTAGGGGGCCCGTCCGCCGGGGCATGCCGGGCGTCGTCAAGGCAGCGCTGGCACCGGGCCCATGCACAACGTGAAGGTGGCGAGCACCGCGGGACACACGATCGCCCGGTCACCGTGGGCGAAAGCTGTCCTTATGGTGCGTCGAAGCACCTGCCGGCACAAGGGTTGACCTCGTCGGCCCGGGAGGCTCCCGGCGGGGGGAGCGACGTTCCGGGATGGCGGGATCCGGGGCGCCGTGGTAGTCGTGACGGTGCGAGGCGTTGCGTGTTGGTTGGGCGTCTGCCGCTGAACGTAGCAGTCTCGTGCACCTCGCGCGGACGATCGGGCCTTTGGGCCCCCTAGCTCGGGCCGCTCGGACCACATCGTGGCAGGGCCGACGGTGAGCGGGTTCGCTGTCGGCCTCATAGTGCCCCTACGCCCAGGGGTGGGGACCCAGCCAGGCAGGTTGGCCGGGAGGTGGTACCGGACCCGCCCCTACGGTGGCGCGGGCCACTTGTCCGGGTGGCGTGAGCCACTCGTCCCATACGTTGCTGGTCGGTACGAGCAGGCTCGCCCGCGATAGTGGGTGCCAGATGGAGGATGCTGTGAGAATTGCGATCGGTGGAGCGATCACGCTGATTGCTCTCGCGGTTGCCGGGCGCCGGGTTTTCTGGCTGTTCCGGCTGATCAGGTCCGGCCAGCCGGCCGAGGGCCGGCTCGACGACCTGCCGACCCGCGTCTGGACGGAGATCAGCGAGGTCGGGGGGCAGCGCAAGCTGCTGAAGTGGTCGGTGCCCGGGGCGGCCCACTTCTTCACCTTCTGGGGCTTCACGATCCTGCTGCTGACCGTCATCGAGGCCTACGGCGGCCTGTTCGACGACGACTTCCACATCCCGGGATTCGGGCACTGGGCGGCCATCGGCTTCCTCGAGGACTTCTTCGCCGTGGCGGTCCTCGCCGGCCTGGCCGCCTTCACGATCATCCGGTTGAAGGACGCCCCGGCGCGGCTGGAGCGCAAGTCGCGATTCTACGGTTCGCACACCGGGCCGGCCTGGGTCATCCTCGGCCTGATCACCGCCGTCATCGTGACACTGTTGATCTGCCGTGGCGCCCAGTACAACACCGGCAACCTTCCGCAGGGCCAGACAAAGTGGGCCTTCGCGTCCTACGCCGTGAGCCGCATCTTCTCCGGCCTCTCCCACGAGGTGAACGAGGGCATCGAGACGGTCTTCCTACTGCTCAACATTGCGGTGATCATGGGCTTCTCGGTGCTGGTGGTCTACTCGAAGCACCTGCACATCGGCCTGGCTCCGATCAACGTCGTGCTCAAGCGCCAGCCGGTGGCCCTCGGCCCGCTGGCCACCACCCCCGACATCGAGAAGCTGATGGAGGAGGACGAGCCGGTCGTCGGCGTCGGCAAGGTCGAGGACTTCTCCTGGAAGGCCATGCTCGACTTCGCCACCTGCACCGAGTGCGGGCGGTGCCAGAGCCAGTGCCCGGCGTGGAACACTGGCAAGCCGCTGTCACCGAAGTTGTTGATCATGGATCTGCGTAACCACCTCTTCGCCAAGGCGCCCTACCTGCTGTCCACCGAGGGCGCGGCGGAGGGCGAGGAGGCGCCGAAGGCGGTCACCGGGATCGTCGAGGACGCCTCCGACTCCCACACCGTGCACCATGTGCCCGAGTCCGGCTTCGGCCGGGTGCCGCAGCCCGGTCAGCCGCAGGTCGACCGGCCGCTGGTCGGCACCGAGGAGGAGGGCGGGGTCATTGATCCCGACGTCCTGTGGTCGTGCACCAACTGCGGCGCGTGCGTTGAACAGTGTCCGGTGGACATCGAGCATGTCGACCACATCGTCGACATGCGTCGCTACCAGGTGATGATCGAGTCGGCGTTCCCGTCCGAGGCCGGCGTCATGCTGCGCAACCTCGAGAACAACGGCAACCCGTGGGGCGTCTCGCCGCGGACCCGCACCGAGTGGACCGAGGGCCTGCCCTTCGAGGTGCGTGTCCTCGGCGACGGTGAGCAGATCCCCGACGACGTCGAGTACCTGTACTGGGTCGGCTGCGCCGGGGCGATCGAGGACCGCGCCAAAAAGGTCGCGCGGGCCTTCGCGGAGCTCCTGCACACCGCCGGGGTCGAGTTCGCGATCCTCGGTACGAACGAGTCCTGCACCGGAGACCCGGCGCGCCGGCTCGGCAACGAGTACCTGTACCAGGAGATGGCCAAGGCGAACATCGAGCTGCTGAACGCCACGGGCGTCAAGAAGATCGTTGCCACCTGCCCGCACTGCTTCAACAGCCTCGCCCGGGAGTACTCGGCTCTCGGCGGTCAGTACGAGGTCGTCCACCACACCCAGCTGCTCGGCAAACTGGTCGAGGAGCGCAAGCTGGTGCCGGTGACCCGGGTGGAGTCGTCGGTCACCTACCACGACCCCTGCTTCCTCGGGCGGCACAACAAGGTTTACACCCCGCCGCGGGAGATCCTGGCGGCAATCCCGGGCATCCGGGGCCAGGAGATGCACCGCTGCAAGGACCGCGGCTTCTGCTGCGGTGCCGGCGGCGCGCGGATGTGGATGGAGGAGAAGATCGGTAAGCGGGTCAACGTGGACCGGATGGAGGAGGCCCTCGGCCTCGACCCGGACGTCGTGTCCACCGCCTGCCCGTTCTGCATCGTGATGCTCACCGACGCCGTCACCGAGAAGAAGCTGAGCGGCGAGGCGAAGGACGGCGTCGAGGTGCTTGACGTCTCCCAGCTCCTGGCCCGTTCGCTGGCGCCGGCGGCGCCAGCGGCTCCGACCGAGGCGTCCGCCGAGCCTGTCGGCTAGATTGTGCCCTTGCCTTTCCAGAGGGATAAATCGAACATGAAACCCTCTGGAAAGGCAAGGAAGCTGAAAGGCAAGGAAGTCAGCCTGGGGGGATCTCCCCGTTCGGGACCGGTGCGCGGGTGAAGCCCCGGTAGGCCCTCGACGGAGTCGGGCCGCGCTGGCCCTGGTAGCGCGAGCCGTAAATGGTCGAGCCGTACGAGTGCTCGGCCGGCGAGGACAGCCGGAACAGGCAGAGCTGGCCGATCTTCATGCCGGGCCAGAGTTTGATCGGCAGCGTCGCCACGTTCGACAGTTCCAGCGTGACGTGCCCGGAGAAGCCGGGGTCGATGAAGCCCGCCGTCGAGTGCGTGAGCAGCCCGAGCCGGCCGAGACTCGACTTCCCTTCCAGCCGGCCGGCGAGATCGTCGGGCAGGGTGACGATCTCCAGTGTCGAGCCGAGGACGAACTCGCCCGGATGCAGGACGAACGGCTCGTCGCCCTCCGGGGCGATGAGCTCGGTGAGATCCTCCTGCTCGAGAGAGGGATCGATGTGGCTGTACCGGTGATTGGCGAAGACCCGGAACCAGCAGTCCAGCCGTAGGTCGATGCTGGACGGCTGGATGAGGCCAGGGTCGTGGGGGTCGAGACGGATCCGGCCCGTGGCGATCTCGGTCCGGATGTCCCGGTCGGACAACAGCACGTCCCGGACGTTAGAGCATGAGCGGTTGATCTTCACCCTCCACCCGGAGGTTGATCTTCACCGTCCACCCGGAGGAGGACGGAGCCGTGTGGAAGAGTGAGACGGAGCGTGACCCGGGTAGGAGGCACGTGGCCGGTCGATGAATACCCGGCCGGACGGGTGGGTGCTCCCGGGGAAGGCTGGGGCGGAAGGGACAGGCGGGACGGATGCTCGGGCTACCCGATCACATCGAGGCATGTCTGTTCGATCTGGATGGCGTGCTGACGAACACTGCGACGATCCACGCGGCCGCGTGGAAAGAGATGTTCGACGATTTTCTGGAGAACTGGGCCAAGCGGTCGGGAGGGCCGTTCGTCCCCTTCGACCTCGAGCATGACTATGCCGAGTGCGTTGACGGCCGGCCCAGGATCGACGGAGTGCGAGCCTTTCTCGACGCCCGTCACATCAGGCTTCCCGACGGAACACCGGACGACCCGCCGTCCGCGCTCACCGTGCATGGGCTGTCCAACCGGAAGAATTTCCTCCTGCTGGAACGGATTAGGAGGGACAGTGTGGACATCTACCCCGGCTCGGTGACGTACCTGCGGGAACTGGCCGCGCGGGGGATCCCCCGCGCGGTCGTCTCCTCCAGCGCCAACTGCGCCGAGGTGTTGAAGGCGACCGGGCTTGACGCCCTCGTCGACGGAGCGGTGGACGGCATCGTCGCCGCCCGTGACCATCTCGCCGGAAAGCCAGCGCCCGACACCTTCCTCGCCGGCGCCCGGCTGCTCGGGGTGCCGCCGCGGCGGGCGGCGGTGTTTGAGGACGCCCTGGCCGGCGTCGAGGCGGGGCGGGCCGGCGGGTTCGGCTGGGTCGTGGGGGTCGACCGGGTAGGGCACGCCGCAGCGTTGCGCGCCCACGGGGCCGACATCGTGGTAAACGACCTGGCGGACCTGCTCGGCCACGGCTCCGGACCCGGCCCCGCATGATCGACAAAGTGTCTTATCTGATTGAGCCGTGGTCCATCCAGGAGTCCGGTCTCGACATCTCCGATCTGGGCCGGTCCGAGTCATTGTTCGCCCTGTCCAACGGCCATATCGGGCTCCGGGGAAACCTCGACGAGGGCGATCCGCACGGCCTGCCGGGCACCTACCTGAACTCGGTCCACGAGCTGCGGCCCCTGCCCTATGCCGAGGCCGGCTATGGATATCCCGAGTCCGGCCAGACGGTCATCAACGTCACCAACGGCAAGGTGATCCGTCTACTCGTCGACGACGAGCCGTTCGACATCCGCTATGGCGATCTGCGGTCGCATCAGCGGGCGATCGACTTCCGGGAGGGCGTGCTCCGGCGGGACGTGGAATGGGTCTCGCCGGCGGGGCAGACCATCCGGGTGCACTCCGAGCGGCTGGTGTCGTTCTCGCAGCGTTCCATCGCGGCCGTGTACTACGAGATTGAGCCGGTGGGCGACCCGGCGCGGATCGTCATCCAGTCGGAGCTGGTGGCCAACGAGCAGCTGCCGGCCTGGCACGGTGACCCGCGGGCCGCGGCTGCGCTGGAGTCGCCGCTGCGGTCCGAGCGCCATCGGGCGAGCGGCACGATGGTCGAGCTCGTCCACATCACCCACCGCAGCGAGATCCGTGTCGCCGCGGCCATGGACCACGAGTTCGCCGGGCCGGACTCGCTGGGTGTCTCCTCGGAGAGCGAGCCGGACGCCGGCCGGGTGACGGCCACGGCGGTGCTCGCCCCGGGCGAGAAGCTACGGATGGTCAAGTTCATCGCCTACGGTTGGTCGGAGCAACGGTCCCTCCCAGCCCTGAGGGACCAGGCCGCCGCGGCGCTGGTCGCAGCGCGGCAGACCGGGTGGCCCGGTCTCGTCGGCGAGCAGCGGCAGTATCTGGATACCTTCTGGAAGCGGGCCAACGTCGAGGTCGACGGCGACCCGGAGGTGCAGCAGGCCGTTCGCTTCGCGCTGTTCCACGTCCTGCAGGCCGGAGCGCGGGCCGAGCGGCGGGCGATCCCGGCCAAGGGCCTGACCGGCCCCGGATACGACGGGCACGCCTTCTGGGACTCCGAGTCGTACGTGCTCCCCGTCCTGACGTACACCGCGCCTGACGCGGTGGCCGACGCGCTGCACTGGCGGTACGCGACTCTGCCACTGGCCAGGGAACGAGCCGATCTGCTCAATCTGAAGGGCGCCGTCTTCCCCTGGCGCACCATCCACGGCGAGGAGTGCTCCGGGTACTGGCCGGCCGGGACGGCCGCCTTTCACGTCAACGCCGACATCGCCGACGCGGTCGCCCGCTACGTCACCATCACCGGGGACGAGCAGTTCGAGCGCACGGTGGGGCTGGAGATCCTGATCGAGACCGCTCGGCTGTGGCGGTCGCTGGGACATCACGACCTCGACGGCCGCTTCCGGATCGACGGTGTCACGGGCCCGGACGAGTACTCGGCTATCGCCGACAACAACGTCTACACGAACCTGATGGCGCAGCGGAACCTCGTGGCCGCGGCGGACGCCGCCCGCCGCCATCCCGACCGGGCCGCCGAGTTGGGCGTGGATGCCGAGGTCACGGCGTCCTGGCGGGACGCGGCCGAGAACATGTCCATCCCCTACGACCCCCATCTCGGCGTCCACCCGCAGTCCGAGGGATTCACCGAACACCAGGTCTGGGACTTCGCGAACACCGCGCCCGAGCAGTACCCTCTGCTGCTGCACTTCCCGTACTTCGACCTCTACCGCAAGCAGATCGTCAAGCAGGCGGACCTGGTCCTGGCGATGCAGCGCCGGGGTGATGCCTTCACGATGGACGAGAAGATCCGCAACTTCGCCTACTACGAAGCTCTGACGGTTCGGGACTCGTCACTGTCGGCATGCTCCCAGGCGGTGCTGGCCGCTGAGTGTGGGCACCTGTCGCTCGCCCATGACTACCTGCGCGAAGCCGCCCTGATGGATCTGCATGACATCGAGCACAACACCGGAGATGGGCTACACATGGCCTCCCTCGCGGGAAGCTGGATCGCCCTCGTCGAGGGCTTCGGTGGGCTGCGTGACGGCGGTGAGGTGATCTCGTTCGCGCCGCGGTTGCCCGAGGGACTGACCAGGCTGGCCTTCGGGCTCTGTGTCCGCGGGCGGCACCTGCGGGTGGAGGTCTCCGACTCGACGGCGGTCTACACCGTCCCCGCGGGGCCGGCGATGACGTTGCTGCACCACGGCAAGACCGTCCGGGTGGTTCCCGGCCAGCCGGTCAGCATGGAGGTCCCGCCGACGCCCGTCCTGGAACGGCCGAAGCAGCCCCCGGGTCGGGAGCCGCTGCGCTTCCTGCGCCTGCCCGGGACCGGCGGCCACTCCGGTGCGGGTGGGGGCGCCAGTGCGGGTGGGGGCGTCGGTGCCGGCTCAGCCACC
>NZ_CDWTMO010000014.1:0-19028 GCF_977946435.1 Frankia sp. CgKIO3
GGGGATCCGAGCGCGGGGGGTCGGCGAGCCGGCGCTGACCCGGGAATGACCGGGCGTCGGGCCGCGAGGCCATGCCGTCGGCGGGTGTCGGGAATCGGACGCCACGAACTTACCCATTTATCCGCTTTTCAACCGATCTGCGCCGTTCGTCTCTGTCGCGTCCCGTCCGTACACGTTCCCACCCGTGTGCCGGGACGATCCGCGGGACGGTGTTGTCCCGCCTACCGCGGCGCCGTGCCGCCACCTAAAACTACATATGGACGTCATTACTCTACGCAGAGTGAGGATGATGGCGGACGGCGCGCGTCTTGGTGCGGGCGCCCGTTGACCACCCTGGACACCCGTCCCTAGACTTGGGGACGTGCACGAGGGTCCGTGGGTCTCAGACCGAGCGGATCCACTCGAGCGTCGTTATCGTTCCTGACAGTTTCTTCGTTTTTGGCGTTGTTTCTGTCCCTCGGTCCCGGCGGTTCGATCCGGCCCTCGCGCGGACGACCACCCCTAGCCGGAGCCGACCCCTTGACGAGCACCACCGACGTACGACCCGTGGAGACCGTGACCATCTCGCCCAGCCCGACCACACCACAGGTAGCGGTCAACGACATCGGCTCGGCCGAAGACTTCCTAGCGGCCGTCGACAAGACGATCAAGTTCTTCAACGATGGCGACATCGTTGACGGCGTCATCGTCAAGGTCGACCGCGACGAGGTGCTGCTCGACATCGGCTACAAGACCGAGGGTGTGATCCCGTCCCGGGAACTGTCGATCAAGCATGACGTCGACCCGCACGAGGTCGTCAGTGTCGGCGACCACGTCGAGGCCCTTGTCCTCCAGAAGGAGGACAAGGAAGGCCGCCTGATCCTGTCCAAGAAGCGTGCGCAGTACGAGCGCGCCTGGGGCACGATCGAGAAGCTCAAGGACGAGGACGGCGTCGTCACCGGCGCCGTGATCGAGGTCGTCAAGGGTGGTCTCATCCTCGACATCGGCCTGCGCGGCTTCCTGCCGGCTTCGCTCGTGGAGATGCGCCGGGTCCGCGATCTGCAGCCCTACGTGGGCCGCGAGCTTGAAGCCAAGATCATCGAGTTGGACAAGAACCGCAACAACGTCGTGCTCTCGCGGCGGGCCTGGCTCGAGCAGACCCAGAGCGCAGTCCGTTCCGAGTTCCTCGCCCAGCTGGCCAAGGGCCAGATCCGCAAGGGCGTGGTCAGCTCCATCGTCAACTTCGGTGCCTTCGTGGACCTCGGCGGTGTGGACGGCCTCGTGCACGTCTCCGAGCTGTCCTGGAAGCACATCGACCACCCGTCCGAGGTGGTCGAGGTCGGCCAGGAGGTCACCGTCGAGGTCCTCGACGTCGACCTGGACCGCGAGCGGGTCTCGCTGTCGCTGAAGGCGACGCAGGAAGACCCGTGGCGTCAGTTCGCCCGGACCCACGCGATCGGTCAGGTCGTCCCGGGCCGGGTCACGAAGCTGGTGCCGTTCGGTGCGTTCGTCCGGGTGGACGAGGGCATCGAGGGTCTGGTCCACATCTCCGAGCTGGCCGAGCGGCACGTGGAGATCCCCGAGCAGGTCGTGAACGTCGGCGACGAGATCCTGGTGAAGGTCATCGACATCGACCTCGACCGCCGCCGCATCAGCCTGTCGCTCAAGCAGGCGAACGAGGCGGGAGGGCTGGCTGCCGACGGCGAGGCGTTCGACCCGAGCCAGTACGGCATGGAAGCCAAGTACGACGAGCAGGGTAACTACGTCTACCCCGAAGGCTTCGACCCCGAGACCGGGGAATGGCTCGAAGGTTACGAGGAGCAGCAGGCGGAATGGGAGCGGCAATACGCCGAGGCCCAGGCCCGCTTCGAGGCGCACCAGGCCCAGATCCGGGCCGCGCAGGAGGCCGACGCCGCCGCGGCGGCTCCTTCCTCCTACACCTCCCAATCCGAGCAGCCTTCCTCGGCGATCGACGAAGAGGCGCTGCGTCGGCTGCGTGAGCAGTTCGGTCGGGAGTAGCCGACTCCCGTCACCGACGGTCGGGGCCCGGGGATCTTCTCCCCGGGCCCCGACCGATTTCCGATCCTTTCTCCTGCCCGTCCCAGACCCGGCGGGAGCCCAGTCCCGGGTAGAAGCTCAGCCCGGGCAGAGGGAGGTCCTCGGCCGGATCAGGACGAGGAGCGCGCCACGGCCGGGTCGACGTGATCCGGCCTGAGCAGGATCGGAACGTCCCCGCGGATCTCGTAGCGATGGCCGAGACGCGGGTTGACCAGCCAGCCGTCGACGAGCTCCAGCGGTCCCTTGTCGACCGGGCAGGCGAGGATCTTCAACAGTTCGGGTTCGATGGTCATCTCTGACGTTCCTGTTCGTCGTCTCGGGGGGCCGTCGCGGGACCCATGAGTATCCGTTCCGGATCCCCTGAGCATCGCAGACACCTCGGTCGGCCCTGACCGGCCCCGGCCGGGGGCGCCAGCCATCCCGGTGCCGGGCCCCGGTCGCGAGGCACCGGTTCGCGTCGCTGACGGGTTATGCAACCAACTCGATGACATAAAAACTTCTGGGGGATAGCGTCGAAGTCGCTCGGCGGCCGGAGACCGGTCGCGAAGTCCCAGCTCGCCTTCATCGAGAGTCAGGTGTCCATGACTGTCCATGACTTCACCGTCGATGCCGCGGACGGAACCTCCCGCTCGCTCGGCGACTACGCCGGCCAGACGTTGCTGATTGTCAACGTTGCCAGCAAATGCGGTCTGACGCCGCAGTACGAGGGGTTGGAGTCCCTGTACCGGGATCTGCACGGCCGCGGCCTGGAGATCCTCGGCTTCCCGTGCAACCAGTTCGGCGGACAGGAGCCGGGTACCGACGCCGAGATCCAGGAGTTCTGCACCACGAAGTTCGACGTCACCTTCCCGGTCCTGAGCAAGATCGATGTGAACGGGCCCGACGCGGCCTCGCTGTACACCCACCTGCGTTCCGAGGCGCCCGGTGACTTCAGGCCCGATGCCGGTTTCCTCTACGAGCACATCAAGAAGACCCGGTCGGAAGCGATCGGCACCGACGAGATCAAGTGGAACTTCACCAAGTTCCTTGTCGACCCGGACGGAAAAGTGGTCCGCCGGTACGAGCCGACCGTCACCCTCGAGGAGATCCGCAAGGATCTTGAGGCCACCCTGGCCTGATGGTTCTCCCGTGCCCGGCCTGCCGCTGTCGCCGGCCGGGCACGCCGAAGCGGGCGGTGCCCGCCGGCTTCGCAGCAGGAGTAGGCGAGCGCGGTCAGCGGACGCCGAACAGCGCCAGATAGCGTTCCGCCGCGTTCGGGTTCAGTACCGGTCTGTACAGCGAGGATTCCACGTTCCCCTCCTCGGCGTTGTTGAAGTACGCCTCGTAGGCCAGGGCGTCAGCGTTCGCGGTGAAGGTCTCGTACATCTTCTGGATGTAGTAGGGGTTGTCGCCACCGCCGCCGGTCGTGCGTACCAGACCCCACTCCGGAACGGCGAACTTCTTGCCGTGGGCGCGGGCGAAGGCGATCACCGTGCACAGACCGGATCGCAGATAACACTGCCGGTCCCAGATCGTCTTACTGACGGAGGCGGGATAGGAGTCGTAGGAGTCGATGCTGACCACGTCGATGTAGTCGTCACCGGGATAGGCGTCCCAGACGTCCTGACCGCTTACCGGCAGGTGATCCCGGTGTGCGGTTATATTCCAGTCGATCCGCACGTGCGGCGCGGTCGACCGGATCGCCAGGACCGTGCGGCGGTAGCAGGTCTTCCAGGTCTCGACGTCGCGTGGATACCACCAGAACCAGTCGCCGTTGAACTCCCAGCCGAGCCGGACGAAGGCGTCGCCGCGGCCGAACGTCGTCAGCGTGGTGCCGAACTGCCGCCAGTAGTTGTCGTAGGCGCCGGTCGCGCAGGTGGCCTCGTCGCCGTCCTTGGGGAACATCGGCTGGGCGACCGACAGGCCGCCGGGGAACTTGTCCCGGGTGAAGGCCTGCGTCGGCCAGCCGGCCGAGACCAGGTTGGTCCAGTCCTGCCGATCCGTGAAGACGACGGCCAGGTCCACCTTGCGGCCGGTGAAGACCGACCAGAGATTGACGTCCGCGGGGAAGTTGCCATTGGCGCCGGAGACCCAGTGCACACCGCCGGGCTGGGGCTGGGGCGGCTTGGGTTTGTCCGAGCAGGAGCTGAGCCCGCCGGCGACCAGGCCGATGATCAGCAGGAGGAGCAGCGGCAGCGGGAGTGACCGCGGGTGGGCGGCGCGGACGGTGTGGCGGCCGGCAGACCCCCACCCTCGCGGTGCCAGGCGCGGTCTCATACGGCGGAGGGTCCGTGCGCGGCGGAGGGTCGCTGCGTACCCGAAGCCGTGGCCGTGGCCGTGGCAGTGGCAGTGGCGCCGAGCAGCGGCGTCTCCACCGGGCCGGGCCGCCGGGCCCGTAGCCATGCTTGCACGGCCTCGGCCTCGGCCGCCCAGTCGTGACCGGGAACGAGCGCCTCACCCACCTCCATGTGCGTGGCCATGGAGGGCTCCGGCACCAGCATCGTGCGGCGCAGCCGTTCGGGCCGCGCCAGGGCGACGGCGTTGAGTGTCGTGCGCAGCCCGCTCAGCACCACCCGACGAGCGACCCGCACGGCGGGGGGCTGCGGGGAGAACGCAGGCGGTTCCCCGCCCAGCTCGGCCAGCCGGAAGGGCTGGAAACCCTGCAGGGTAAGACAGGTCGCGCGGTCGAAGGCGCCGCCGACGAACGGGATCGAGCGCAGCAGCAGTTCGTCCTCGAGCAGGGTGCCGACCCGCAGGCCGAACGTGCTGGTCGTGGCGGCGGCCCTGGCCCAGGTCACGCCGTCGAGCACCGGCGCGTGGGAGTGGCTGCCGCCGTCCCGGTGGACCATTGGCCGGCGGCGGGTGGTGGTCGAGGAGAATCGCAGCGTGCTGTAAAGGGTGAAATAGTCGACCGCGGGGAGCGCGGTCGCTGCCGCGACGAGACTGGAAAGCGATTTTTCCGTGTACAAATAGTCATCTTCGGCGAGCCAGACCAGATCGTCCGGCGACCAGCGCCGGACCCGCGGCATCCGCAGCACGTACCGGTAGGATGCGCGATTGCTGCCGCACTGCACCGACTGCACCTCGCCGGCGGACGTCATCACGGCAAGACGCTCCGCCGGCATCGGGCCGTCATTGACGAAGACGATCAGTACCGGGATGTCGACGTTCTCGACGGCCCGGAGGAGAGAGGCCAACGCAAGCATCTTGCTGTAGAAGGCCGGCCGGTTCTTCGTGTTTTCCGAACCGACCGACCGATAAAGAATACGCAGAATCATCGCAACCCCCTACCGGCCCTGGCCCGGCAGCACTCATCGCGGTAGCCTCGACGCCTCGGACGCCGCCTCGACGCGGTCGGCCGAACATATTGCGCACAGCCCGTACGTTACCGTGAAACATCATCATTGCCGGTCCCGGTTGAGCGCTCCGGAACTCGGCCCTGTACGTCCGGTCCGGCCGGCTCACCGGAAAGGGCGATCGCCGTGTCCCGTTCCACCTCCCGCGCGGCCCGGCGGACGAGGATGAACCAGCTGGGGACGGTCACCCAGAAGGCAAGTATGTAACCGCAGACCGCGCCGGTGCCGCCGCCGATCTCCAGACCGACGATCGGATAGACGACAAGCTGGGGGGCGAGCACCGCATTCGCGCGGAAGGTGAGCTTGGCCTTGCCGAGCGCGTAGAGCATGCAGGCCGGTCCGACCGTCGCCGCGGGGCCCGCCTGCTGCACGATGGACAGCGCCAGCAGGTCGTGGGTCTGCTCCCAGGTCTCGCCGAGCAGCGAGTGCCCGATGCTCGTCGGCAGGACGAGAAAGAGCGTCCCCCAGGCGGCGCCGGCCGCGACGATCACCGCGGACAGGGCGTAGGCGGCGCGGACCCGGGCCGCGGCCGAGAGGTCCTTGCGGCGGGAGAACTCGGGGATGGCCCAGCTCACGATCCCGACCGCGAGAATGGTCGTCGGTCCGAGCAGGGTCTGCACCCCGCGCAGCGCGCCGACCAGGTCGGTCGTGCCCAGCGTACCGAGCAGCAGGGTGGATGCCTGCTGGGCGCCCTGGACGGTGAGGTACTCGGCGCTCATGTACCCGTTGACGTCGCGGTGTTCGGCGATCCACTCGCGTACGAGGCTCGGCGCCGGCTTGAAGCCGGCCTGCGTGACGCCCAGCATGGCGGCGACCGCGGCGGCGCCACCCCAGGCCAGCAGCATCGCCCACGAGGTGGAGACGTCGCGGACGATCAGCGCGTAGATGGCGGCGAACTGGACGATCGCCCAGATCCCGTCGTTGGCGGCGGCGGCGGCCGGGCGACCCTCGGCGAAGAAGACCTGCCGCCAGGCGTCCTGGAGCAACAGCGTGGGAAAGACCAGTCCCATCGCCACCAGCGAGGCGCCGACCGAGCCGCCCATCGCCGCACCGACGGCGAGCGTCACGACCCCGGAGACCAGCCCGATTACGAGGGCAGTGCCGGTCCCCGCCGCACCGGCCACCCGAAATACCCGTGGCGGCACGTCGGAGAACTTTATCCCCAGCGGAGCGGTGCCGGCGGCCTTCGAGAACCCGATCATCAAGGAGAAGATCGCGAAGGCGACGGCGAAGGCCCCGAACTCGGATTTGCTGACGCTGCGGGCGATGACGAAGGACATCGCGGCGTTCGTCCCGCTGGAGAGCACCTGGTCGACGAGTGTCCAGATGGCCCGCGAGCGGCTGGAACCCCGGGTCGGTCGCTCGTCACGGTGGTGACCACCGGCCGGGCCGTCGTCGTCCAGGATGGTCAGCCCGTAGTCAACCGGTTCCCCGCCATCCGGGACTGCCGGTGCCTCGCGCCCCCGGTGGATCTTGCCGCAGCGGATCGGGGGAGTGAGCCATGCGCCGGTCGCGGGACCCCACAGGGCAAGCAGCCCCTCGGGGGTCGGCCCGTCCACTGCCGTCCCGAAGGCTTCCACGGCCGGGACCCGGCGGCCGCGCAGGCCGCGGATGACCTGGGTCCGCTCCCGGTCGAACTGTTCCGGTCGCGGCGGCAGGGTGGCGGTGACCTCCGGCGCGGGTTCCGTCCGGGGGCGTGGCGACTCGTGGTGCTGGGCCGTGGCCGGCGCGGATGTCTCCGGGCCGGTCACCGCAGCCCACCCGACCCTCCGCCGGGTGGTACTCGGACGGCGGAGGGATCGCGGAGAATCTCGATGATCATCTGTTGTTGGGGGTCGGTGGCCAGACTCACCTCTCCGTGCCGCATCGGTCCGACCCCGGCTTCCCGCGCCGGCCGCCGGACGGTCGAGCGACGCCGCCGCTTCCGCGCAGGGCGACGATCGAGCCCACCGCGTCGCTTCTGACCAGGGTGTCAGCCGGCCAGGGTGCTAGCAGGATGGTAGCTCTATGGGATCGGGACACTCGGCTAGGGCCGCTCGGGTGGATCTGGTCCGACCGGACCCGGCAACGGTGGTTGACCGGACCGGATCGCGGGTGCATGAAACGGGCAATGAGATCGCGATTCTCCGGCATGTGCCTGCCCCGTAGACGGTTCGCTCGCCTACGTCCGCGATCTTCCGCAGCCAGGCTGATGGTCCGCAAGTTTAGCAGTCGGGCCTCGGTCTGATCCCCTTGTTACGTCGGTCACCCCGGCAGGGCGGTACCCGGTGGCGGATCCAGTGAGGTGTGGGTGCGCCATCCGATCCGCTTCCGGGACACCGGCTGCCGGCCGGGTCAGGGCATCCTTGATGTCGGTGGCTGCGCTCGCAGACGCCTGGACAAGGCAGGAGCGGGGCATGGGCCGCATCATCATTGAGGTTAGGTTCGGCAATGAGGTTGGGTTCGACAATGAAGGCGGGTTCGACAATGAGACTGGGTTCGACACCATGGTGAGAGCCCCCCGATGGAGCTGACGGACCGCGGCATCGGCACCCCTGAGGCGGGCAGGGTGGCGTCCGCACCGCTGCACGATCCAGTGCGGATGTACCTCGGTCAGATCGGCAGGGCCCGGTTGCTCACCGCCGAGGGGGAGGTCGACCTCGCCAAGCGGATCGAGGCCGGCCTGTTCGCCGCTCAGAAGCTGGCGTCCCCCTCGGTCGTGACGTCGCCGCAGCTCTGCCGCGAGCTGGAGGCGGTCGAGCGGGACGGTCGGCTCGCCAACCAGATGCTGCTCGAAGCCAACCTGCGGCTCGTCGTCTCGATCGCCAAACGCTACGTGGGGCGGGGCATGCTCTTCCTGGACATCATTCAGGAGGGCAATCTCGGTCTCATCCGGGCGGTCGAGAAGTTCGACTACACGAAGGGCTACAAGTTCTCCACCTATGCCACGTGGTGGGTGCGTCAGGCGATCACCCGTGCCCTCGCCGATCAGGCGCGGACGATTCGCCTCCCGGTGCACGTGGTCGAGCGGGTCAACCAGATGGTCCGCATGCGCAGGCAGCTGCTCACCGAGCTCGGCCGCGAGCCGACCGTGGAGGAGATCGCCGTCGCCATGGACCTCTCCGTGGACAGGATCGAGGAACTCGTCGGAATCGCCCGTGAGCCGATATCGCTGGAGGCTTCGATCGGGGAGGAGTCCGACGGGCAGTTCGGTGATCTCATCGAGGATACCGGAGCGGTCGAGCCCGTCGAGGCAGCCGTCGCCAGCGTCCTCGGGGAGCAGATTCGCTCTGTGTTGACGGCGCTGACCGACAGGGAGAGGAAGGTCATCCAGCTGCGGTTCGGCCTGGTCGACGGTCGTTGCCGAACCCTGGAGGAGGTCGGCCGTGAGTTCGGGGTGACCCGGGAGCGGATCCGGCAGATCGAGTCGAAGACTCTGGCGAAGTTGCGTCATCCCTCGCGTTCACAGGCGCTGCGCGACTACCTGGAATAGCCCGTCTGGAACAGCCCGTCGCCCGTCTCGTCGATGGCGAGCAGGTCCTGCAGCTCGGTGACGACCTGCTGGAGCTGGCCGGCGAACGCGTACATCCCGTCCGCGACTGCGCGCGGCGTACTCAGGTAGAGGTTGAACCGGTCCGGCAGCAGCACGTAGGCGATGCCGATGCACTGGCTGCTGGTAGACCCGAAGCCGAAGAACTCGACGTTGGTGGACGGCGCGGAGCTGGTGCTCAGGTAGTCGTCGCGCGCCTTGAGCCAACCCGGGGTCTCGTAGAGCGCGATCGGTTCGGTCACCCCCAGCCGCGCGCCTTGGCGGCGGGCGATGAACTGCAGCTCCCACAGGTGCTGCTCGGGGGCCCGCCCGGCCTGGCGGTCCTTCGCGCGCCGCACGTGCGCGTCGGCGGCGGCGCGGAACGCGGTCCGGCGGGTGGCGGTGTCGGTGCCCGGGTCGTTGAGCATCGTCACGAACCGCTGGATCTCCGGGGTGACGACCCGCATCGCCTCCGTGCGGCCGCGCCGCCAGTACCGGGTGGCGATCGATTCGTAGGTGGCGCCGATGTGCCCCTTGGCCCGGCTGTGCGCCAGCTGGTAGGCGAGCTGCACGAACGCGTCCGGCGACGTCTTCAGTGCCTTGGCCCGGTTCTGCCCGAAGTCGGTGAAGGACAGCACCGTTGAGGCGGTCGCCGCGGCGAACTCCGCGAACGACGCGCCGGCGGCGGCTACGTCCGCCCGCAGGCTGGCGTCGAGGACGAACTCGACGGGCTCTCGATGACGGGTAGCCCCTGGGGCCGGGCGCCAGAGCTCGCCGAATGCTCCGCGGGCGAGGTACCCAGCAGGTCGTCGACGAAGCTGAGGATCGTCGTCCCGTCCAGCCCACAGTGCTCGACGTTGATGCCCGCCCGGCCGTCGGCGAAAACGATCAGTGACACCGCCTTGTCGAACCACCGGTTGGCGCTGTCGCCGTGGAGCAGGTGGTCACACGCGGCCAGGTTGTCCTCGGGGGTGAGGTCTTCCAGGCACAGGGCGAACAGCGCGGTCTCGATCGTGTCGAGCGCGGCCGCGTTGGCGGGGTCCAGAGTGAGCAGCGCCTGGCGGCTCGCGGCCCAGTCGGCCCGGGCCTTGGTGAGCTGGCTGACGGCGGCGTCCGCCGGAACCCGCGACGCGGCGGCCTTCACCACGGCGCGCAGGCCCGCCGCGAGGTCGTCCAGGGTGTACGGGTGACCGTCCGGCCCGACGACGTCCAGCCGGACGATGTTTCCCCGGTGGAAAACGACGATGTGGCGGGCCTGGGACGGCCCGGGCCACCGCTCGCTGTACGGGGTGCGCACGGTGTCCTGGGCCGCTCCCGGGATCCGAGTCGTGGAGAACAGGAACGTGTTCTGCGCCATCGACAGCGTCTGGCCGCGCTGGACGACCGGCTCGACCCGCTCGTCGTCGAGGCGCAGCTTGTAGTCGACGGCTGCCGCCACGAGCCCGGCGGCCCGCTCCACCTGCGGCTGCTCGGCGGACAGACCCTCGGCGTCCTTGAACAGGAAGATGTAGTTCGCGTTGAGCGCGATGCGGTCGCGCCGGCCGAGGTAGCGGGAGTCC
The DNA here is from genome assembly GCF_977946435.1 of Frankia sp. CgKIO3. Lineage (NCBI taxonomy): Bacteria > Bacillati > Actinomycetota > Actinomycetes > Frankiales > Frankiaceae > Frankia > Frankia sp. CgKIO3. Next base: position 10,440 of record NZ_CDWTMO010000014.1, read on the forward strand.
CAGAAGCCGTCCAGCCAGCTGTGTACGCCCTCGGTGGCTTCGTAGCGCTCCAGCGCCGCATGCAGGGTGGGGCCGGGGCCGGCCCGGTGCCTGGAAGGCCGCGACGGCCGCCTCGGTCGTCGCCCGCTCGGCCGGGGTCAGCAGCGGCGCGGACCAGGCAAGGAAACGCTCGCAGCTCTCCGCCAGCGTGGGCAACGGCACCCGGGGCAGCAGATCGTCATTCGCGAAGGTTCCGGTGGACCGCTGGGAGCTACTGATCGCATTCATGCTGGGCCTCGGGTTGTCTCGGGGAACTCGTCTCGGGGACACGGCCATGGTGAACGCCACGGGCTGCGTTGGGTCCATGGTCGCCGAGATTCCATGGGTGGCGGGCGTTCCATCGGACATTCGGCTCGTACGGTTCATCCGACTCGCATGATGGCCGGGTCGCCCTCGACCTACCAGCCGTACGGGGGGCACCGCCGGCACCGGTCGCCCGTTATCCCGGCGGAACCGGCCGGGTGGGTGTCGCCGCCGGTCGCCGGCCGGAGGCGGGATGAGTGGTCGAGGGACTGGTCACCCCGCGCGGCCGGGAGATGTGCAGTTGGGCGTACAGCCAGCCCTCGGCCTCCAGCCCCCGTGGATCGACGCCGACGGTGGACAGCGTGTCGAGCACGAGCGACTGCTCCTCGGCGGAGGCGAAGCGCCGCTGCCGGAAGACGCGGTCGACGTGCACGGTCTCATACCCGAGCCTCGTGAGCGTCGCCTCGACCGGTTCGAACGGGAACATCCGCAGCACGAAGTGGGCCATCCACGGCCTGCGCTCACCGGCCGCGCGGGCCACCCGGGCGATGGTTCGCTCGGTGACGTACCCGAGGCAGCCCGTCGAGACGACGATGTCCGTTCCGGCGAGCCGCTCCCGTTCGGCGTCGGTCGGGTCACGGTCCTCCAGGTTGGCGTGCACGGCGGCATCGAGGAACCCGGCCGCGAGCGCGTAGGAGAGGGCCGGCCCCGAGCTGTCCAGGCCGAGGAACTGGCTCGCCTCCAGCCCGTCGCGGGACCGGACGAGCTCGCGGTCACGGGCGAGCAGCAGGTCCCGGGTCGGCCGCGTCCCGGGCGGTGCGTAGCCCTCGTGCAAGTCGTCCAACGTCACGTCACAGCGGAGCAGCGCGGCGTTGATCCCGTAGGAGCAGCCCACGTCCAGGACCGTCGGCGGTCGTCCCCGAACCATCCGGAATTCCCGGATGAGCTGGCTGAAGTACGGTTTGGCGAGCTGCGGGATACAGTAGCCGAGTTTCCGCAGGGTACTGAAGTAGGCGTGTGGGTCGGGCTGCGTGTAGATGTGGTCGAGCGAGATCTTCCCGCTGTCGTCGAACCGCGTCGTCCCGGTGGAGTACGCGGCCTCGGAGGAATTCGTGGTTCCGTCGGAGTCGATGGTCTCGGCAGAATATCTGCTGTCGTCGGAATACACGCGTCTGGCGCTCCTTGTGACGGGCGGTCGGGGCAGATGGGCCGGTGCTGACGCAGCTTGCCGACCGCATTCTGGTCCAGCTAGTCCAGCAGTTGGTCGACGCGGACCGCACTCTTCTCCGCAGCCAGGTGCCGCGGGAGGACCCGGCCGAAGAGCTGCTTCGTGCGCGCGACACTGCCGACGACCTCGGGGTGCCCGGTGTAGGCGAAGATTGCGGAATGCCGGGCCGTGTCGCCCTCGACCGGGCTCACCCGGTGCATCGAATAGCGGCCCAGGAAAAGCTGGAGATCATCAGGCCGGACGGTGAGACGCCGGACCAGATGGCCGCCCTCGCCCGCCAGCACGGCCCGCACGCCGGCGAAGTTCTCCGCCTGCGCGGACCTGATGTTCGGGCAGTACTCGAAGTCGCCCCCGGCCCGCGGCGCCTGCGTGAGCAGGCTCACCGCGAATTCGTTCGTGTCGAAGTGCCAGGGGTGCTCCAGCCCGGGGGCGATGACGTTGAGGCACAGCCCGGCCAGCGGGTCGGCGAGTTCGTGGACTCTCGGCAGGTCGAAGCAGCCGGCGATGAAATGCTGGAAGAGCTCGCTGGTGTAGAGCCGGTGGACGGCGAATTCGGTGGGAATCTGGTCGCGGGCGACGAAGGCATTCCCTCGCCGCATCGTGAACCGGCCCGGATGATCGGCCGGCAACGACGAGTCGACCGCGATGTTGTAGGCGTTGACCGTCTCGACCTCGTCATACGCGAGCGGAGCGACGGTGGCGCACTCCTGTGCGAACGCGGTGAATGCGGTGGGCCGGACGAATCCCGGGAGGACACAGCACCCGCGAGTGCGCAGTTCTTCCCGGGCCCACGAGACGATGTCCCGCCAGGCGCGGCTCGAAGGTTCGGTGAGAGGATAACGAACCGTATCGATCAGCTCGCTGATGGACCAGGTTTCCGTCGCAACCATGTGACTCCTCTCCGCCGCTAGGCAGCGGCATCGGGCCGCCGATGGGAACCGTCCACGACCTCGATGTGATGTGTCACATGGTCACCCGATGCTCGGGATGGCGAAAGTCAGTGTGAGATGTCGCACGACTGCGCTCGCATGGGACGCGAATCCAGCTCACATCGCGGCGATGAGAAGCCATGGCCCGGTGCCGTCCCCCGGGGCGCCACGCCAGGCGCTGCTCTCCCCGGGAGACGACACCGCCGACGGCTCGCACCGTGCCGCGGTCCGCGCTCCTGACCGCCGTGTTACAGGACGCCGCGGCGCCACGGTCCGGTGATGGCCGCGGTGAAACCGCTGCCCACCTCGGAGGCGCCGAAGACGTTCGCGAACAGTGTCTGGCCGTCCGGGCTGAAGCAGGCGCCGGCCCATTCGGAGTCGCTGAAGCAGTTCACCGCGAACTCGAAGGCCTTCCCGTCCTGGGTGATGTCGATCAGCCGGTTGACGTCGGTGATGCCAGGGGCGAGGGGGTGGGTGTCGCCGTCTTTACCGCCGGCGTCGTCCTCGCACAGCAACAGGCTGCCCTGTGGAGTTATCGTGATGTTGTCGGGTGAGTCGAGGACGGACCCGCCGGGTGATTCGAACACCAGGCGCAGCCGGCCGGCGTCGGTGTGACTCCCGCTGGTGCGGCGGCCCCGTCCTGCGGCGGGCTGGTACTGCCAGATCTGGCCGTAGCCTTCCGCGAAACCGTCGGAGTTGACGTCGCGGTTCTTGACGTCCCCGCCGCTGGTGGAGGCGAAGAAGATCGAATAATCTGCTGCCCAGATGCCTTCCAGCCGGTTGAACTTCGCCGCGCCGCCGGCCCAGCCCTGCGCGAACACACTGGTCGGGTTCGGTTTCTCGGCCTCGACGATCGGGTCCGGGTCGGGGTTGTCGATGTCGACCCACTCTACCGGCAGCCACACCCCGCGCCGCTGCCCTTCCCGCAGGTCGACCTGCGGCCTGCCCGTGACCGCCAGAATCTGCAGCAGCCCGCCCTTCTCCAACTTGTCCGGGTCTTTGGGGATGAACCGGTAGAATCCCGAGCCGCGGCCGGACCCGGCGTCCTCGGTCAGGTACACCACACCGGTGCGCTGGTCGACCGCGACCGCCTCGTGGGAGAAACGGCCCAACGCGGTCAGCGGCACCGATGGGACGGTCGTGCCCGCGCCCGCCGGGACCAGGAAGACGTAGCCGTGCTTCTTGTCGAAGCCGTTCGCCGGGCCGACGACAGTCTCCTCGCAGGTGATCCAGCCCTTGTACCGGTAGGCCTGGCCGCCGGCGCAGTTGACCGTGGTCCCGTTCAGGCCGATGTAGTCGTTGACGATCGTGCGGGTCTTCGGGTCGAAGCCGAGAACCGTGACCCCGCCGAAGGCCTTCGGGTCGTACTTCGTACCGTCCGGGTCCTTGACCGAGCCCGACCCGGCCGGGGACCGGTCCTCGCTGTTACGGATCAGTCGCACCCGTCCTCCGGCCAGCCCGAACGCACCCATGCCGTCGAGGTTGACCGGGTTCGGGGTGTTCGGGTCACTCACCAGCGGCGTGCCGGTCTTGGCCAGCGCCACGTAGCTGAATCCGGCCGGCAGCGCGAGGTACTTGGTGCCGCCCGGCTCGTTGACGGGAGCCAGCGGGCTGAGCGGACCGTAGCCGCCGGTGTAGGGCCCGCCGGTGGGCGGGGGCGGCGCGGCCAGGGCCGCGTTCTCCAGGGCCGGTAGGAGAGCCGACGCCACTACCGCCCCGCCCACGGCCGTCGCACCCCTGCTCAGTAGTGCGCGCCTGTTGATCTGAACCACGTTCAGCCTCCCATACCGATCGTTCCGGACCAGCCGACAGGCTGGCAGCTGCCCACGCAGAGCACAGGAGACAACACGCAGCCAGAATGTTAAGGCTGAATGAAATACGAGGTTGCGGTATCTGGTCGGCATGTCCCGGCAATCCACAGTGCCGGTAACCCACAGTTAGGAACGGAAGTAGGCGTGGTGTCGGCGGGACCGCGGCACGAACCGTCCAGCGGCGTGCCTGTTTTCCTGGCACTCGATTCCGTTCCTTTCCGGTGAGAATCCTGGTGGATCCCCTGTCCGGAAACTCCGGGGCGCCTCAACCCGGCCCGGGCGGCGATGGGCCTGCCGGCGTTGCGGCAGTGGCAGGCGGCCGCCCACCGGAAGTGGGCGGCCGATTATCAGGCCTATCTGCGGGTCCGGCGCAACGACGTCCGGTAGAGCCACATCTGGTATCGCCACGTCCGGTACAGCGACGTCCGGTACCGCCATATCCGGTACCGCCACGTCCCGTACCGGTGTGCCCGGGAGCGATCCCGGCCCGACCCCGCCGCAACGGCCGATGCCCGGAGCCTGATCTGATGCCTGGAGCCGGCCGTCCCGGCGAGGGAGTCGGTCATCGCACGAGGTTTCAGGAACTTACGAGCTTCAGCGCCTGGCGGATCTCGCCGAGACGGTTCCATTGTTCGTTGCTGAGAATCGAGACGGCGGCATGGAACACGCCGTCCTGTTCCTTCGCGATGTGCCTGCGTAGCAGGCCCAGCGCCTCGATGACGCGTGTCGGCCAAGCGGGATCGACCCGGGCGGTGCCGTCGGTCGCCCCGGCGAGCACAGCCTCGATCCGGCGGTGCTCGCTCTGCAGGATCGCGATCTGTTCGGGGAACTCGAGTGCCATCGCGGGGAACAGGCCCTGCTCCTCCACCACCGTCTGTGGCTGGAGAACCGCCGACATCTGCTCACAGAGTGCCGCCATCGCCTCGACATCACCCTGCCGATATGCCTCGTGCGTGTCGGCGATGAGATCGATGACCTGGTCATGTTCTCTGATCAGGTCCGCGATCGCCGGCAACGACTGACAGTCGCAGTATTCACGCATAGCGCCCATCTTGGGTAGAAGAAGATCAGCGATGACCCCACGTCCCCACGTCCCCTAGTGCCCCACCGGCAGCGTCGCCATCCCGTCCCCATTCGCACGGCGGTGCTCGTGTCGCGCCGCTCATGGCCATCATCGAATGGCCGGAGCGGCTCCCACACGGCCGATGGTCCTGTCCGGTGCCCTACCAATGGCGGCGGGGCACCGGTCCGCGAGTCACCCTTCCCCACTGTTGATCGGAACGAACGGGCAGCATCCGCGCCCCCTCGGGGACCTGGCTAACGTGATCATCGTCAGTGCGGCGTAACTCCGGTCAGAGCCGCCACATGCCCCTAAACAGCGTTCATGGCGAGGGCAGCGCCCACAGCCGGACCGTGCCGTCCTTGCTGCCGCTGGCGAGGGTGCGGCCGTCCGGAGAGTAGCTCACCGACAACACCCAGTCGGCGTGGCCAGTCAGCGGCTCGCCGAGGAGGCGCGGGTGGAAGCGGTGGGCCGCATCCCGCAGCCCCCACAGCCGCACCGTGCCGTCGAGGCTGCCGCTGGCCAGGGTGCGGCCGCCCGGCGAGAAAGCCAACGCCCACACGGTGTTGGCGTGGCCGGTCAGGGGCGGCTCGAGCGGGCGTGGGGTGGCCGGGTCGGTCATGTCCCACAGCCGGATCAAGTCGTCCATCCCGCCGGTGGCCAGGATGCGCACATCGGGGGAGAGCGCCACCGAGAACACGGAAGCGGGGCCGCTCAGGGACCCGGCCAGGCGGGGGTGGGAGCGGTCGGTCACGTCCCACAGCCGCACCGTGCCGTCCCTACCGCTGCTGGCCAGGGTGTGTCCGTCCGGGGAGAACACTGCCGAGGTCACCCAACCGGTGTGGCCGGTCAGGGGACGACCTAGCTGGCGGGTACCGGTCTCGCGCCCACTGAGAGGAGCGGTGACGATCAGGACGGTGCCGGCGACAGCGAGCAGCAGCCCCACGACGGCGACGGTGATGGCGGCGCGGCGGCGCGGCGGCGCGCCGCGCCGAGGATGCGACGACGCGGGGCGCCGCCGGCCGGCGATGTTCCCGTCGGCCACCTCGGCCGGTGGTGTGCCACCCGCCGAAGGCACCGATGCCCCGGAAAACGCCGATGACATGAAAGGCACCGATGGCGCCGAGGACGCGCCGGTGGGAGACGGCCGTGGCGCTGGCTGGACGGACGCGGGCGGCTGCCCGATGGCGGTGCGGATGTCGTCGTCGAGCCGCAGCGGGATACCCGACCGGGCGATCCAGTCCGGGCCGTACACGCCAGCGGCAGCTTCGGCGAGTTGGCACGCGAAGACGTGCGCGGACGGTGGACGGTCCGCCGGGTTCTTGGCCAGCGTCCACAGGACCACCGCCCCCAGCGGCGCGGGCACCCCGGCCGGCAGTAGGGGGACGCGTTCGAGGTGGTGCTGGCGCAGGACATGCGCGGGCAGGTCCGGGTCGAACGGTGCCACGCCGGCCAGTAGCTGGTAGAGCACCATCCCGAGGGCGTACAGGTCGGTGGCTGGCTCCAAGCGGCCGCCCATGATCTGTTCGGGGGCCATATACGGCGGTGTTCCGATCACCGCACTCGCGATGGCCCCCGACTCGCCGACGAATTTCGCGACTCCGAAGTCGACGACTTTCAGCAGGTCGGTAGTGTCGAAAAGAATATTGTCGGGCTTGATGTCGCGGTGCAGCACCCCTTTGCCGTGGGCGCAGGCCAGGGACGAGGCCACCGCGAGTCCCACCGCGCAGGCCGTCTGCGGGCCCATGTCGGCCCGGCGCCGGGTCAGGGTTCCCCCGCCGAGCATCTCCATGACGAGCAGGTGCAGATCGCCCGTCTTGACGTAGTCGTAGACTCGGACCACGTGCGGATGATCCAGGCTGGCGAGGATCCGCGCCTCGGCGGCGAACCCGGCCGCCGCCCGGCCGTGCCCCGCATGCAGGACCTTGACCGCGACATCGCGCTGCAGGCCGCGATGCCAGCCCGCCAGCACCAGCCCGAATCCGCCCGCGCCCAGCTGGTCGCCCAGCTCGTAGCCGGGCAGCGCGGCGGCCAGCCGAGCCCGGTCAACAACCATCACAGCGGTCCGGCCTCATGCCAAGATTCACCGGTCCTTACAAATCTATATATTTCCTCCAGTGTGAGGTGTGATCCTAACCGGGGTCCTTCATGGGCCGGTCGGGTTGGTCTTCGGGTTGACGATCGGCCCGCCAGTGGAGAAGGTCAGCACAGGCAAGGCTGTTCGCGGGACGTGTGTCCCCCTCACCGATCACTCCAGCGGTGCGGTACCGCTCTCCTGAGAAGATGTTTCCGGTGGGTGGGCGGGGGCCTGGTTCACTCGGCGAGGAGGTCGAGGATCTGCTGCCCGTACTTGGCGAGTTTGTTCTCACCGACGCCGCTCACGGTGGCGAGTTCGGCCAGGGTGGCCGGCACGCGCACCGCGATCTCGCGCAGGGTGGCGTCATGGAAGATCACATATGCGGGGACGCCCTGCTCCTTCGCGACGTCGGCGCGCCAGGCGCGCAGTCGCTCGAACACCGGCATTGCCTCCGCCGACAGGTCGGCCGCCGGTGCGGCGTGGCGGGTCTTCGTGGTCCTGGCCGCGGTCGTGGTGGCCGCGGTCGTGGCTGTAGTGGTGGGGGCGCGCTCCGGCTCGCGCCGCATCGGGACCGCGCGCTGTCCGCGCAGCACGTCGGCACTCGCGTCGGTGAGCACCAGGGTGCCGTACCGGCTCTCGACGGCCAGCAGTCCCTGCACGAGGAGTTGGCGCACCACGCCGCGCCACTCGGGCTCGCCGAGCTCCGTGCCGATACCGAAGACCGTCAGGGTGTCGTGACTGTGCTGGGTCACCTTGGGCGTCCTCCTGCCCAGCAGGATGTCGATGAGGTGGCCCGCGCCGAACTTCTGGCGGCGCTCCCGCTGCAGTCGCAGCACGGCCGACAGCAACTTCTGGGCGGCGATCGTGGCGTCCCAGGACTGCGGGGGTGCCAGACAGGTGTCGCAGTTGCCGCACGGGGCGGTGTCACGCTGCCCGAAGTAGGCGAGCAGCCCGATGCGGCGGCACTCGACCGTCTCGCACAGCGCGAGCATGTCGTCGAGGTGTCTGCTCTGCTGCCGGCGGTGCGCGGGGTCGCCCGGGGACGTGTCGATGAGCTTGCGCAGCTGCACGACGTCCTGGAGACCGTAGGCCAGCCACGCGGTCGAGGGCAGCCCGTCCCGCCCGGCGCGCCCGGTCTCCTGGTAGTAGCCCTCGATCGACTTGGGCAGGTCGAGATGGGCGACGAAGCGTACGTCTGGTTT